>JAIEQO010000517.1 GCA_019747655.1 Gemmataceae bacterium
ACACCGGAACCCCCGGGAACCAGCTAAAATCCCTGCGGAAACTGCTCCGCAGGAAGTGAGACATCTAGGACAGCCCCAAAAAAAAAACTTGCAAAATTCTGAACACCTTTTGCAAGCCGGCTGTCGCCCCCGTACCATCCGTTCCAGTCGGTGCAGTTCACGTTGCCAGAACGGTCCCGGTTTAGAATCGGAGCAGGTTCGATGTGCCACCTTCGGAGTGTGCCACAGGTGCTCATCCGCGCTGCCGGCGGGGTCGGCCTCCTCGCGCTGCTGGTCGCCGCTTCAAGCGGCGACGCGCAGGGGCAGTGGACGTGGAAGAAGTACACCGGTAAGGACAGCAAGATGTACTTCTACCCCCAGTGGGGGGAGTTCAAGGCCGACGGTACCGCCTACCTGGAGACGGCGGTCGGGGAGATGAAGCTCGACAAGGGGACCACGCTTGACGAAGCCACCGTCAAGGTTTACAAGTCGACGGGCATCATGGGAGGGTTTGAGCCGAACCCGTCCATCACGCTCACCGCGCTGAACCCCGGGGCCGCGCCCAACACGATTTCCGGCCCGGAGAACATAGGCGGTCAGCCGCAGCTGAAGAATTGGACGGTCAATTGGGGTGACAACGTCGTGGTGGGCACGCAGGTCGTCCCCACCGGTACGACCGTCACGGTCGAGGTCACGATCAAGACGACCACCGGCGGCGTACAAACGACCAGCGTCCTGTCGCCGGCTTCGACATCCGAAGCCCAGGCGCGGTAGGCGATCGGGCCGGGGAATGGGATCGGCTCGGGGCCGGCCGTACCTGACGTGGGGCGGGAGCGTCGCCCGTGGCGGCCGGGCGTGGGCCAGCCGCCGACAAGGAGGGTGCCATGGACCGGCGCGGCGGGTTCACGTTGCTCGAATTGCTGGTCGTCCTGACCATCGTCGCGGTTCTGATCGGCCTCGTCTTGCCGGCCGTCCAGTCGGTGAGGGAGGCCGCGGCCCGGTCCCACTGCCTGAACAACCTCCGGCAGGTCGGCCTCGCCCTTCACCACTACGGCAGCGCCCACGGCGACGAGCTGCCCACCATCGACGGCGACCCCAAGCCGGTCATCAGCCCGGTGACGGGTGGGCTGGGCTACCGCCTGCACGACACGGTCTTCCCGTCCCTCATGGCCTACCTCGGCTACCCGGACGGAGGTTACGGAAACGGCCCGCTCCGGATCGCGATGGTCCGCGAGTTCGTCAGCCCGTCCGACCCGTCACTCGCTGCTGGCTTCGGCCACATCGGTTCCGGGCCGATCTCTTACCCGGCTAACGCCCAGGCGTTCGCCGGCCGCCCGTCGCTGGTGCGGAGCTTTCCCGACGGGCTGTCCAACACGATCTTGCTCGCGGAACACTACACGTACTGCGGGCGGACCCAGTTCGTTTACTCTCAGACCGAGGTCGGGGCCCCGTCACCGTATCACCGGCCGACGTTCGCGGACGGCGGCCCGATCTTCAACAGGAAGACCGAAGGGGACGTGTACCCCGTGACCGAGGGGGGTGTGACCGGGCCCAGCCGGGCCGGGGCGACCTTCCAAGTGCGACCGCGACTCTGGCAGCCGCAGACCGTCGTTTACGACGACTCCGGCCTTCCGATCCGCATCATCATCAACCAGCTACCGGCGGACGGCTGCGACTCGTCGTTGCCACAGACGCCGCACCCGGCCGGCATGTGTACTGTCCTGGCCGACGGTAGCGTCCGGACGCTCCGCGGTTCGATCAACACCGCGACCTTCTGGGGCGTCGTTACCCCGGCCGGTGGCGAGGTGGTCGGCGACTGGTAGTCGGTGGAACCAGTTCCCCGTTCAACGAAGTTGGCCCTCGGGTTCGGCTGGCCCCCGAGCGTCGGGGCATCGGGCTGTCGGGTCCGTCGGGGTGGCGGCGTCGCCGGTCCCCAACCCGCCGGCGTTCGACTCCGGCCTCACCCTGGCCAACGCGAACCGGCCCCCGGCGGCCTCCCTGGATCGGGAAGCTGCCGGGGGCCGGCGGCGTTACACCCGTCGCTCCACTCCGGCCCTACCCGACGAACACCCCGAGCGTCGCGTCCAGCCCGAACTCCTCCGGCGGGGCCCCGGTCGAGCTGACCGTCTTCCCGAGGTACCCGATCACCCGGTTCGCCGCACCGGCCACCAGGTCCGCCCGGGCGTCCCCGTCCAGGTCCTTCACCGCCACCCGCACCCCGCCCCGGTCCTCCTGGCTGCCGGCGAAGAAGTTGGCCACGAACCGCGGCGGGCCGTTCCCGCCCAGCAGGTCCGCCCCGCTGAGCACCAGCACCCGCGGCCCGCCGCCCGGCCCGCCGCCGGCCACCAGGTCGCCCACCCCGTCCCCGTCCACGTCCCCGACGGCCACGTACACCCCGTCCCGCAGCCGCTGCTCGAACACGAAGATGTCGTTGAACAGCTTGGCCGGTTGGCCGCCGGCCACCGACACCCCGTCGTAGGCCGCCAGCCGCGGCCCGCCCCCGGCCCCGGCCGCCACCACCAGGTCGGCCTTGCCGTCCCGGTTGAAGTCGCCCAGGGCCGCCCGGGCCCCGCCCCGGAAGGCCGCGTCGTCGATCCCGAGGAAGTCGGCCAGCTTCCGGAAGTCCCGCCCGGCCAGCACCGTCACCCGCGGGCCGCCGCCCTGGTCCGGGGTGATGACCAGTTCGGCCGCCCCGTCCCCGTCCAGGTCGCCGGCGGCCACGAACACCCCGCCGGCGTACCCCGCCTCGAACGGCTGGACGCTGAACAGCTCGGCCCCCGACTTGCCGTCGTACACCCGGACCCGGTTCCCGCCCGGCCCGGCCCCGGCCGCCACGTCCGCGATCCCATCCCCGTTGAAGTCGGCGGCCGCCGTCCGGACCCCGCCGGTGAACCCGGGGAACGGGTCGAACCGGCCGGTTTCCGTTCCGTTCGCGTCCAGCAGCCGGACCTGGGCCGGGACGCCCGGACCGGTCCCGACCGCCACCGCCTCCGACCCGAGCAGCCCGGTCGGCGGGGGCGTGTTGGTCAGGGCGAAGACGGCCGGCCCGCCCGTCCCGGCCACCGCGAACCGCGCCTCGACCGCCCCGGCCACCCCGTTCGCCGTCGCCGCGAACGACGCCCGGCCGTCCGCCCCGGTCGGCTGCGACCCGGGGACGACCGACACCCGCGGCCCCTCCGGGGGCGGGGGGAAGACGGCGAGGTCGAAGTACCCCACGAACGACACCGTCGCGCCCGGGACCGGGTTGCCGAACCGGTCGGTGACGAGCGCCACCAGCGGCCGGGCGTAGGCCGCGTTCGTCTCGGCCCGCTGGTTGTTCCCGCCGACCGCCGTGACCGACACCGCCGGCCCGGCCGCGTTCGTCAGGGTGGTCGTCAGCCCGCCCACCCCGCCGGCCAGCGGGGCGGTGATCCCGACCGTGTACGCCCCGGACACCGTGCCGGCCGTGACCGGCACGTTCACCGTCCCGTCCGGCCCGGTGGTGACCGAGACCCCGCCCGGGAAGGTCGCCGTCGCCCCGCCGGCCGGGACCGTGAACCCGACCACCACCCCCGACACCGCGTTGCCGAACTGATCGACCGCCCGGACCACCAGCGGGGCGGCGAACGCCTCCCCGGCCGCCGCCGACTGGCCGCCGCCGGACACCAGCTCCAGGGCCCGCACGTCCCCGGCCGCGTTCGTCAGGTCGAACCGGGCCTCCGACCCGGGCAGGCTGTCGGCCACGAACACGACCGTGTGCGGCCCGGCCACCGGCCCGGCCGCCGCCGGGAAGCTCGCCGTCCCGCCGGGCCCGGTCGTCCGGGTGGTCGGGCCGGCGAAGGTCGCCCGGCCGGCGTCGGCCAGCCGGACCTCGACCCCCGGCACCCGGTTGCCGAACTGGTCCACCGCCGCCACCACCAGCGGGTCGGGGAAGGCCGACCCGACCCGGACCGTCTGCCCGCCGCCGCCCACCGCCGCCACCCCGACCGCCGCCCCCGGGGTGCTCTTCAGCAGGAACGCCACCGGCGAGGCGATCCCGGCGGCCGTGGCCGTGACCGCGAACTCCCCGCTCGCGTTGTTCGCCCGGACGGCCACCCCGGCCCGGCCGTCGGACCCGGTGGTCGCCGTCCGCCCGCCCGGGAACGTCACCCCGGGGGCGCCGGCCGGCGACTCGGCGAACGTCACCACCACGCCCGGGACGCCGTTGCCGAACCGGTCCGTCACCCGGACGATCAGCGGGTTGCCGAAGTCGGACCCCACCCCGGTCGTCTGCCCGGCCCCGGACGCGGCCTCGGCGGCGAACGCCGCCCCGGGGGTGTTGGCCAGCCCGAACGTCACCCCGGCCGCCACCCCCACCACCGTCGCCGTCACGTCGTACTCGCCGGCGTGCGTGTTCGCCCCGGGGTTGGCCTCGGCCAGCCCCTGGGCGTTGGTGGTGATCTCCGTCGCCGGGCCGGACAGGAACGCCACCCCGGCCACCGCCAAATCGAGCGGCCCGGCGAACCGGACCACCACCCCCGGGGCCGGGTTGCCGAAGGAGTCCCGCACCCGGACCACCAGCGGGGCGGCGAACGGGGTGTTCGCCACGGCCGCCTGCGCGTCCCCGCTGACGTACTCGACCACCGCCGCCGCCCCGGCCGTGTTGGTCAGCCCGACCGACCCGGCGGCCACCGCCCCGGCGGCCGAGGCCGTCACCGTGTACGACCCGGCCACCGTGTTCGCCGTCACCGCCACCCCGGCCGTCCCGTCGGCCCCGGTGGTCGCGGTGGTCGTGTTCGTCCCGCCGGCGAAGACGGCCGACGCCCCGGTCCCGGGGGCGGTGAACGTCACCACCACGTCCGGCACGCCGTTCCCGAAGGCGTCCGTCACCTTGACCACCACCGGCGGGGCCGGCGGGGTGCCGAACGGCGTCCCGACCCGGGTGGTCCGCCCGTCCCCGGCGACCACCTGGACGACGGCCGCCGCCCCGGGGGTGTTGGTCAAGGCGAACGACGCCCCGGTCGTCACCCCGTCCACGGCCGCGGTCACGGTGTACGACCCGGCCGCCACGTTCGCCCGGATCGGGGCCACCGCCACCCCGTCCGGCCCGGTCGTGACCACGTCCCCGTTCTCGAACACGGCCCCGGCGGCCGGGAGGACCGGGGAGGCGAACCGGACCGACACCCCCGGCACCCCGTTGCCGAACGAGTCGACCACCTTGGCCCGCAGGGCGTTGGCGAACGGGGCGTTGACCGTCCTCGTCTGCCCGCCGCCGCCGACGGCCTGGACGCCGGCCACCGCCCCGGGCAGGTTGGTCAGCGGCACCTGAACCGTCCCGAGCCCGGCGACGGCGGCCGTCAGGCTGTAGCTGCCGGCGACGGTGTTGGCGTCGGCCAGGAAGGCCGTCACCCCGTCGGCGTCGGTCACCGCGACCGGGCCGTCCGGGAAGGTGGCCGTCGCCCCGTTGGCGGCCGGGTTGGCGGTGAACGACACCGTCACGTTCGGGATGCCGTTGCCGAACTGGTCGACCACCCGGACCCCGATCGGCTGCTCGAACGGGGTGCCGACGGCGATCTCCTGGCCCCCGCCGGCGACCAGCTCGACCCCGACGGCCGGGCCGGGGGTGTTCGTCGCCCCGAGCCCGGCGGTGGCCGTCACCCCGCCGCCGGTGACGACGGCGGTGATCGTGTAGGCCCCGGAGACGGTGTTGGCGGTCGGGGTGATGCTGGCCAGCCCGCTGCCGTCGGCGGTCACGACCCCGCCGTTCGGGAGGACCGCCCCGGCCCCGCCGGCCGGCCCGGTGAACGTGACCACCGCCCCGGCGACCGGGTCGCCGGCGTTGTCCACCACCCGGACGACCAGCGGGTCGGCGAACGGGTCGCCGACCTCCACCCCCTGCCCGGCCCCGCTCACCACCACCAGCCCGGCGATCGTGCGGGCGGTGTTACCGAGGTTGAACGTGGCGTCGGCCAGCCCGGCGGCCGAGGCCGACACGGCGTACCCGCCGGCGATCCCGTTGGCCTGGACCCGGACGGCCGCCTCGCCGTTGGCGTCGGTGGTGGCCGTGTCCCCGTCCGGGAACGTGACCCCGGCCCCGGCCCCCGGCCCGGCGAAGGTGACGGCGACGCCCGGGACGCCGTTGCCGAAGGCGTCCTCGACCCGGACCCGGAGCGGGTCGGTGAAGACGGCGTTGATGATCGACGTCTGGGCGTTCCCGGCGACGGGGACGATCTCGTCGGCCGCCGCCGGGCTGACCGTGATCCCGGATCGGGTACCGGTGAGCGCGCTGGCCAGGGTGTCGGTCAGGGTGATCGCCCGGCTGCCGGCCGTCCGCAGCTCGACGTTGAATTGCCGGGCACCCCCGATCAAGGTGAAGGTCGGCGGCAGGAGGGCCTGCCCGTCGGTGCTGGTGACTCGGAGGGTGCCGGTGTAGTTGGTAGCGACGTTGTCGAAGACATCGTAGGCGGTGACGGTGTACGTTTGGGAGACGCCGGCGGTGGTCGCCCCGGGGCCGGTGATGTCGAATCGTGTGGCCACCGCCGGGACGACATTGATCTGAGCCGACTCGGGTTCGGCCGGACGTGCGGTGTCAGTAACGGTTAGCGTCCGGAGCCCGGCGGTCTCGAGGGTGACGCCGGTGAACGTCTTGGTGCCGTTGTCGCCGGCGACAAAGGTGTAGTCGGCCGGGAGACCATCGCCGGGCGAGACCCGCGGGTCGTCGCTACCGAACCGGATGGTCCCGGTGTACCCCGTGCCGCCGGCTGTTAAGCGGGCCGTGACCGTGACATCGAACCCCTGCCCGGCCACCGCCGACGGGACGGCGGTGACCTTTAGCGGCGGGGTGGTATTCAGGGCGACGCCGACGGCCGAGGAGCTGAGTTCGTCGACCGACACCAAGTCCGGCTTGCCATCACTCGTAAGATCGCCGGCGATGACGTTCTCAGTAATCTCCAGCCCGACCGTCGCGGCGGGGGTGAGTAGCCCGGTCCCGTCCCCGGTCAGGACGGTGGTGTTGTCGTTCCCAGGGACGACCACGTCGGCGAACCCGTCCACGTCCAGGTCGGCGACGAACGGCAGGCCGGCGAAGTTACCGGCCTGCGGGACGACGGCGGTGGGGGTGGTGAAGGTACGGCCCGGGGCGGCGAGGATGACGAGCAGTTTCTCGTCGTCGAAGTAGGTAGCCACGAGGTCGGCCCGGCCGTCATTGGTCAGGTCGCCGGCGGCCAGCGACCTGACGGGGGCCGGGTCCGGCACGGAGAGGCGCGTCGGACTGCCGAACGTCCCTAAGCCGTCGTTGAACTGGATGTCGATCCAGCCAAAGTCCATCGTGGACGTACCACCCCCGGCGGCCAAATCGACGAACCCGTCGTCGTCGAAGTCGGCCGCTACCACGGTCACGTACCCGCCGGTCGAGGCGTAGTCGGTACGGGTCCAGGTGGAGACATCGGCCGACCCGTTGTTGACAAGGACCGAAAGCCCCTGGTCGTGGACGGCCGCCGCGTCCGGCCGGCCGTCGCCGGTGAGGTCGGCGACCGCCAGGTCCTGGCCGTAGTCCGGGAGCGCACGGAAGGTAGCGGCGGCGAACGTCCCGTCCCCGTTCCCGCGGGCGACGGCTACGTCGTTGTTGAACCCCCGACTGGCGATCAGGTCGAGCTTCCCGTCCGCGTCCACATCGGCCAGGGCGATCGACAGGTAGTCCTCGAGCGGCACGACGTTGGTGCTGACCGTGAACTGCCCGGTCCCGTCATTAATGAGGGGGGTAACGCCGTCGGAGATCGCCGCCGCAGCGATGTCCGCGAACCCGTCCCCGTTCAGGTCGCCGATCGCCACGCTATCGCCGTTCGACCCGTCCAGCACATAGCCGGTGACCGGACCGAATGAGACGGGGGTGGTGCGGTCTTCGAGGTGGTGCAGACCGAGGACGGCACGGCCGCGGGCCGCGGGACGCGAGGGGCGGGGCACGGGCGGTCCTCCGGGACGCTGGTCGGGATGTACGGCTGTGCGAGTGCCGCGGAGTCGGACGGCACCTGATACGGCGGAACCGGATACGACTAAGACGACGCTCCCCCGGCCACGGGCGGACCGGGGGCCTGAGAATTCGGCGGTCCGTTGGAAATTACCGGCCGCCGGCGGACAGTTCAACCCGGCTTGCCCGGTTTTCCCGACCGATTCACTTTGACGCCAGCGGGTTCGGTCGGTTGTGCGGACGTGACCGCCCGACGGCACGCCCGGCAGCTCCGCCCCGCCCGCTACCCACAGCCTGGATGACGCGATCCGTTGGACCGTGTTTCACGGCAGTCTGGCGGGTCGGGTTGGAGCCCCGGCTTCAGCCGGTGCTCGACGCCCAACCCGGCTGAAGCCGGGACTCCAACCCGAACCGCTCCGCCCCCAAAGTCCACTCCGATGCCACCCGAACTGAGGCACTACCCACGGTTCCAACAACCCCGGGGTTGACACCGGGCAAGACATATGGTATTATGTTCAGTATTGATATCGGGGCCGTTCCCGGCCCTGGCGAGCCGGGCCGGTGAGCGACGACCGTGACCGGGTCCGGCATCGGACGGGTAGGCCCTCAAGTCACGTCCGGTCAATCAGTTATGGCCGCGTCCGTTGCCGGGTGTGGCGGGCTGCTCGCCACAAACCCGACGAGCGGCGGTTGCGGAAGTCGTTGCCCTTCAGACGGTTCGTTCTACGATGACGGCGGAACCGCACCGCATTCACGCGAGGGGGGAGGGGGTAGGACCCCCGACGCACCCCACGCCCGCCGCACATGCACCTGACCAAAGCCGTTATCACCGCCGCCGGCCGGGCCCAGCGGGGCCTGCCGCTGCAAACCCTGGTCGACCGCGACGGGGTCGAGAAGAAGGCCCTCCAGATCATCCTGGAGGAGGCCGTCGGGGCCGGGGCCGAGGAGGTCTGCCTGGTCGTCGCCCCGGGGGACGAGGCTGCGTACCGGGCGGCCGCCGGCGGGCTGGCCCCGCGGCTCCACTTCGTCGAGCAGCCGGAGCCGCTGGGGTACGGGCACGCGGTCCTGTTGGCCAAGCCGTTCACCGCCGGGCAGCCGTTCCTGCACCTCGTCGGCGACCACCTGTACATCGCCCGGGGGGAGGTCCGCTCGGCCCGACAGGTCGCCGACGCGGCCCGGGCCGAGGGGTGTGCGGTGTCGGCCGTCCAGCCGACCCCGGAGGCGGTCCTGCGGCAGTACGGGGCGGTCGGCGGGCCGCGGGTGGCCGGCCGGGCGGACCTGTACGAGGTCCAGCACGTCCGGGAGAAGCCGACCCCGAGCGAGGCCGAGCGGGTCCTGGCGGTTCCCGGGCTGCGGGCCGGGTTCTACCTCTGCTTCTTCGGCGTGCATGCCTTCACCCCGGCGGTCATGGACTTACTCGCCGAGGCCGCCGGCCGGCAGCCGGCGGGGACGCCGCTGGAGCTGTCGCCGGTGCTGGCGGAGCTGGCCCGGCGGGAGCGCTACCTGGCCCTGGAGGTGGCCGGCCGGCGGTACAACATCGGCGTCCGGTACGGGCTGCTGACGGCCCAACTGGCGCTGGCCCTGGACGGGGTCGACCGGGAGCGCATCCTGGCCCAGATCGTCGACCTGCTGGCCCAACGGGGGTAGCGGGGAATGACGAATGACCCACCAATGACCCACCAATGACGAAGGAAGACCGGGCTCGTCCCCCTTCGTCATTGGTGGGTCATTGGTGGGTCATTCGTCATTCGGGGTGCCGTGGGGTGACCGATGCTGACGGGGCTGATTACCTCCGAGAACCCGGCCCAACGGGACCGGTCCCTGGCCGCGGCCGTGCGGGGGCTGTCGTTCCGCGACCTGCTGGGCGAGCGGGCGGCCCTGGACCGCTTCCGCCGGGACAGCGACAACCTGTACCAGCGGGTCCGGGCCCTGTTCTTCCTGGCCGCCATCGACCGCTACCACCTGCCGGCCCGGACGGAGTTGCCGGGCAGCGGCCGCATCCCCGCGGCGGGGGTCGACCGGCTGCTGGCCCGGCGGTTCGGGGAGGCGGTACGGGTGTTCCAGGCGGCCGAGGCCGAGGCCGGCCCGAGCGACCCGCTCTGTAGTGCCCTGGCCGCGGCGTACCACGCCCTCGCCTTCCAGACGCTCGCCGACCAGGTCCGGGCCAGCGTCCGCGGGGCGGCCGGGAACCGCTGGATGTTCCGCTGCGGCACCCCGGCCGACCACCCGCTCAGGATTCGGCCCGAGCTGCTCGCCCGGCCCGGCCCCGGCCAGCCGTTCCCGGTCCTGCGGGAGCGCACCCCGGTGCGGATGGACCTCAGCCACTCGTGCTGGAGCGACATCTTCTTCCTGGGCATGGACTACCCGGAAGGGGCCCGGGTGCTGAACGTGTCGGTCGACCTCGGGGTCCACGGGCGGGACGCCGGGCCGCGGCCGCCGGTCGAGGTCTACCTGCGGGCCATCGACGAGCCGGTCCTGCGGCTGGTCAGCGTCGATTTGGACGCGGCAGCCGACGTGACCTTGCTGGCCGAGGTGTTCGACTTCGGCCGCGACCACCTCGGGCTGCTCAAGGCCGGGGTGATCGCCGCCGGGCTGATCCCGCCGGGGCTGGAGGGCGCTCGCCAGGACCTGCGGCAGGTGCTCGACGTGCTGGTCGGCCCGGGGCTCGGGCTCGAACTCGTCACCAGCGTCAACGGCATCCCGAAGGGCTCGCGGCTGGCCGTCTCGACCAACCTGCTGGCCGGGATCATCGCCGCCGGGATGCGGGCCACCGGCCAGGCCGCGTCGCTGACCGGCCAGTTGACCGAGCCCGAGCGGCGGCTGGTGGCGGCCCGGGCGATCCTCGGCGAGTGGCTCGGCGGGTCGGGCGGCGGGTGGCAGGACTCGGGCGGGGTCTGGCCCGGGATCAAGCTGATCGAGGGGACCCTCGCGGCCGACGGCGACCCCGAGTGGGGCGTCAGCCGCGGGCGGCTCCTGCCGCAACACACCGTCCTCGGCGACGACCGGGTGTCACCCGAGGCCCGCAAGCGGCTGGAAGACTCGCTCGTGCTGGTCCACGGCGGGATGGCCCAGAACGTCGGCCCGGTGCTAGAGATGGTGACGGAGAAGTACCTGTTGCGGGACGAGGCCGAGTGGGCCGCCCGGCAGGACGCGCTGCAACTCTTCGACGTGATCGCCGGGCGGCTCGAACGCGGCGACATCCGCGGCCTCGGCGAGGCCACGACGCGGAACTTCGCCGGGCCGATCCAGACCATCATCCCGGCCGCCACCAACGCCTTCACCGAGTCGCTCATCACCGCGACCCGGGCGAAGTTCGGCCCCGACTTCTGGGGCTTCTGGATGCTCGGCGGGATGTCCGGCGGCGGGATGGGGTTCGTGGTCGCCCCGCAGCGGAAGGCCGAGGCGCAATCCTTCCTGCTGACCGAGATGACCCGGCTGCGGGGCGAACTGCGGGACAGCCTGCCGTTCGCCATGACCCCGGTGGTGTACGACTTCGCGGTCAACCCCCGGGGGACGGCCGCCGACCTGTTCCCGGCCGGCGAGCCGGTCCTGCCCCGGGGGTACTACGCCCTGCTCGTCCCGCGGTGGCTGCGGGAGGACCCGCGGGCCGTCCCGGCGTCGACCCGGGCCGAACTCGACCACGTCGGGGCGGCCGCCCGCAAGAGCCCGGAGCTGGCCGGGCTGGTCGAATCGCTCTTCGACCGCATGCTCCCGAGCGGGGCCGACCCGGCCGGCGGGCGGGCCGCCACCCTCGGCGACTTACTCGCCGCCAACGGGTTCGACCGGGACCAGCACGAGCGGATCCGCGACGACCTCCGCCGCGGCCGGCTCGGGCTGGCCCAGAACCGGCTGCCGCCGTCCACGACGATCGAGGATGTGCGGCCGGAAGACGTAGCCGACGCCCGGGGCGGGGTGCCGGCGGACGTGGCGGCCCTCGGCCGGCGGGCACTGGAAGCGGGCGAAGTCGCAGTGGTGACGCTGGCGGCCGGGGCCGGCAGCCGGTGGAGCGGCGGGGCCGGGGTGGCCAAGGCCCTGCACCCGTTCGTCAAGCTGGCCGGCCGGCACCGGACGTTCCTCGAACTCCACCTGGCCAAGAGCCGGCGGGCGGCCGGGGAGTTCGGCGCGGCCGTCCCGCACGTCTTCACCACCGGCTACCTGACCCACGGGCCGACCGCCGACCACCTGGCGAAGGCCGGCAACTACGGCTACCCCGGGCCGGTCCGGCTGTCGCCCGGCCGGTCGGTGGGCTTGCGGCTGGTGCCCACGGTCCGCGACCTCCGGTTCGCCTGGGAGGAGGTAGCCCAGCAGGTGCTGGACGAGCGGAAGCAACGTGCCCGAGACAGCGGCCGGGCGGCCCTCATCGGCTGGGCATCCGCGGCCGGCGAGGCGTCGGACTACACCGACAACGAGCCCTTGCAGTGCCTGCACCCGACCGGCCACGCCGACGAGGTGCCGAACCTGCTCCGCAACGGCGTCCTGCGGGATCTGCTCGCGGAACGACCGGGGCTGAAGTACCTGTTGGTCCACAACGTCGACACGACCGGGGCCGACCTCGACCCCGGCCCGCTCGGCCTGCACATCCGGTCGGGCAAGCCGCTGACGTATGAGGTGATCGGCCGGCGGCTGGACGACCGCGGCGGCGGCTTGGCCCGGGTGGACGGCAAGCCCCGCATCCTGGAAGGGCTGGCGATGCCCCGGGAAGAGGAGGAGTGGGGCCTGTCGTTTTACAACAGCCTGACGACCTGGGTTTCGATCGACGGCTTCCTGGGGCTGCTCGGCCTGTCGCGGGACGACCTCGGGGACGAGGCGAGAGTGGCCGCGGCGGTGTCGCGGCTGACGGCCCGGCTGCCGACGTATGTGACCCTGAAGGACGTGAAGAAGCGGTGGGGCCACGGGCACGAGGACGTGTTCCCGGTGTGCCAGTGGGAGCGGCTGTGGGGCGACCTGTCGGCCGTCCCGGGGGTGGACTGCGGGTTCGTGGCGGTGCCGCGGGTGCGGGGCCAGCAGCTCAAGGACCCGGCCCAGCTCGACGGCTGGCTCCGTGACGGCTCGGCGGCGTGGGTGGCGGGCCGGTGCGACTTCGGCCCGGGTTAGGCGGCGCCCGGCTGCTCGTTGCGGATGACGACCTCGGGGCGGGGGTTGGGCGGCGGGACCGGCAACCCCCGGGCGGTCAGCAACTCGACGTGCTCCCGCATCCCGTCCCGGGCCCGGTCGAGGCAGTCCTGGACCGACCGGCCGGCCCCGGTAAAGCCGTCCAGCTCCTCGGAGTAGAACCCGAAGAAGTCGGCGTCCGGGGTGGCCTCGATGACGAGGCTGTACGGAAGGTCGATCACGCCGGGCCCTCCTCGGGTTCATCAGCCGCCGGGTCCGGGTCGGTATCCGAGGCGAGCCGCGGCCCAGTCTGGGAAATGCCGGCGGCCTTCAGGATGGCGTGGCAGGTGCCGGTCGGCACGTCCTTCGGCCCGTGGAAGTCGACCCGGACCAGCCGCGGCACCCCGGCCTTGCCGTAGTACCGGACCGACCCCTTCTGGCGGACCAGCCCGAACCCGTTCTTCTCGAGCAGCCGGACGAGTTCGCTGAACTTCATGTCCGTCCCACACGGGGGTGGCCGGCAACCGTGATCCTAACCCCGAGACGTGGCACGGGCAAGCCGCCCAGCCTTCCGGCCCGTCAGCGCACCTCCACGGCCGGCGGTGAGCCGCCGGCCGCCATGTAGGCGATCCGGGCGGCCTGCATGTTGTAGGCCCGCTCGACCCACTCGGTCCGGGTCAGGGACGGGTCGTCCGCGTCCAACTTGCAGAGGGCCAACAGCCGGGCCTCGGCGTCGGCGTGCGACTCGGCCGACCCGTCCTCCCGGATGTGGGCGATCGGCCCGACATCGCCCCGCAGGTGCCGGCAGACCAGGATCATCCGGTGGCAGACCAACGGGTCCTTCTCGGCACACAGCAGGGCGACCCGGTGGGCCTCGACGCCCCGGCGGACGCGGTCCAAACCCTGCCGGAAGAGTGGGGCCCGGGCGATCAAGTCGTACCGGGCCACGCCCCCGGCGTAGCACTCCGGCTCCTCCCGCCGGGCCCCCAACTCCCGCCCGAGGTAGACGTACCGGATGCCCTCCGCCTTCGATGCGGCGGCCAGCGGCTCCCGGTCGTACTGCGGGCAGTACCGACTGACCGGGTCGGACCGGACATCGGCCACGGCCGTCACCCCGTGCCGCCGGAGGAGGTCGAGGAACGCCCCCAGAGGGTAGTTCGAATGACCGACAGTAAGGAGCCGAGCGTCCGCCGCGGCCGCACCCATCGCGGGTCCTCGAACACCGTGGCCACCAGTTTGTAGTGGTAGCCGTTGAACGGCCGGGCCAGGCTGACGCACAGCAGGGTGCGATCACCCGGGAGCGGCACCACGAGCGCGGATTGTCCCGGGGCCGGGAACCGCCGCTCGTACTGTTCGGTGGCCTTCGGGTCGGTCAGCGCCAAATCGTAATCGAGGCCGGCGTACCGGAACAGGCACCGCCTCCGCCGCTTCGGGTGCCCCGGCCCGGGCTCGGTCCCGAGTACCAGCCGCGGCTCCTCCGGCCGGACGACGTACAACGACTGCCCGGGCGGGTGGGCGGCCAGGTAACCGTGGGACACCCGGTCGGTCGGCCCGCCGGGCTGGAGCCACAGCCCCGGCGGGGTCTCCTCCAGCCCGTCGAGCGGCGGCCGGCAGCTCCGGGTCAGTTCGGCCCACCCACCCTCCCCGGCCAGGACCCAGTTCTCGGGCTGATCCGGATCACCGACCGGGCCGGCCAGTTCCACGTCGGCCACGTCCAGCACCCGGACCCACCCGCCGTCCGGGTACCGCCGCTCGCTGCACCACAGCTCGCCCTCGCCGTGCCCGCTGACCGGCCGGACCCAGCCGCCGAGCCGGAGCCCGGCCGGGCCGTCGACGACCTCCCGGCCGGCGATACACCGGCCCTCCTCCCGGTGGTTCCGGACCGCATTCGCCAGGACCATCAGCCGCTTCCGGACGACCATGAGCCGGCCCCCGGGCCGTCCGTGGCCGACCGTCGAACGCTGTCGTTGGCAGCGATGTACATTTGACCTGACCGCGGCCCGGTTGGGAAGCGGAATCCGGGCCCCGCCCGCGGCGGCCGAACCGATCGCTAGACCGACTCCCCGCCGAAGATGCGGACGAAGTCGGCCTCGTGGCGGGGGCGGTCGGCCGGGTCGAGGTGGGTTTCGGCCAGGATCACCTCGCCCATACCCGCCGGGACGTTCTCCGGGAACTGGCCGTCCGCCCGCCGGCCCAGGTACACCCCAACCGCCGCCGGCCGGTACGGCTCCAGCGCCGAGACCACCAGCCCCAGCGACACCCCACTGACCACGTCGTCCTCGATCAACAACACCCGCCCGCCGGCCACCACCGCCAACCCGTCCGCCCCCGTCACCGCCCGCGGCGGGTAGTCCACGAACACCTCCCCGACCGGCACCCCCAGCCGCTCGAAGAAGAACCCGTAGGCGTGCCCCTCCGGGGCCACGGCGACGTAATGGTCCCACCGCCCGGACCCGACCAGCAGCCGGGCCACCGCCAGGGCCGCGACCGGGTCGTGCGGCTCCAGCGGGTTCCAGTTCGGGCCGCCCACGTACCCCTTGGCGGCGCAGTGCTCCCGAGCCTGCCGGACGACCCGCTCCACCAGCCCCGGCGGCACCACGCCCCGCCCCCCGCCGCCCGGGCTCAGCCACCCGGGCCCCTTGACCCCGGCGACCCGCCCCCGTCCGCGATGAAGACATCGCCCTTCGGGAACCGCCCGAACAGCTCCGCCGCCCGGCCGAAGTTCGTGGCCAGCACGTCGGCCGGGTTGCCGGCGATCCACTGCGACACGTCGACCGCCGCGTAGACGCCCGTGTTCAGGCCGACCAGCACCCGGGCGGGCTCGCCCCCGACGTTCTCGATCGAGTGTCCGTACCCCTGCGGGATGTACCCGACATCCCCCGCCCCCAGCCGCTCGGTCCGATACCGGCCGTGGGAGCCGAACAGGGTCACGCTCACGTCCCCCCCGATCACGTACTGCCACTCGTCCGCGGTCGGGTGCCAGTGCAGCTCCCGTAGGGCCCCGGGGTCGAGGTCGAGGACCACCCCGGTCATCGTCCGGGAGATGGGGAAGTGGGTCCCATCGACCCGCCACTCCCGCCCGCCCTTGAACGCCCGGTGCGGCGGCCGGGCGAGCAGCCGGTACTTGTGCGTCAGCGGCGGCGGCTTCCAGCCCTGCAGCGGCGGGGCCGGCGGCTCGGGCGGGACCGGCCCGCGGGCGAAGTAGACCTCCCCAGCGGGAATCCCGTCGAACGCCGCCTCCGGCAGGCCGAAGTTCTTGGCCAACAGCGGCCGGGGCACGTGCCCGAGCCAGTCGGTGATGCTGAACGTGCCGAACTCGGAGAAGTAGCCGTTGTCGAAGATCAGGATGAAGTGGCACGGCCGGTCGCCGAGGCACTGGAGCATGTGGCCGTGGCCGCGGGGGAAGTACCACACGTCGCCCGGGTCGAAGTCGTTCGTCTCGGCGTCGCCCCCCGGGTCGATCACCGTCGTCCGCACCCGCCCGTCGATCACGAACGCCCACTCGGCGGCCGTGGCGTGCCAGTGCAGCTCCCGCATCACCCCCGGTTCGAGCCGCATCGAGACCCCGGCGATCCCCTTGGAGATCGGCAACTGCTCGACGGTGGCCTCCTTCCCGTAGCTCCCGCCGTCCACCTTCCCCTGGGACTTTTCGAGGGCGAACCTAAACGTCGGCAGCTCCTTGCCGGCCAGGAGGGGGTCGGGGACGTTGTTCAGGAAGCTCGGATCGGGCATGGGGCCTCCGGGACGAGACGGGCGGCGGCGCGGACCTTCAGGCCGGTCGGTGGAGCCCGGCCGGGACGGCGATCACCGGCAAAGCCCGATCGGCGTCAACCCTCACCACCCGCCGCCGGTCCCGCCCACACTACCCCCCGGGGCCGCCGGCCACAACACCCGCCCGCCGGAATCCCCGCACCGCCGGAGCCCCCGGTTGGGATCGTTGCCCGCCGGGAGGTCATGACCTACACTTCGGCCGCGACGGGATTCTTACGCCCGAACTCAGGTCGGGGGGTTGCTGGTACGCCGGCCGGGGGGCCGGTATACTACGCCCGTCCCGACGCCGGACCCCGAGCCCGACACCGATGCCCAACCCCGACCCCGCCACCCTGACCGACCAGTTCGCCCGGGCCTGCCGGGCGGCCGGGCCGATCGAGCTCCGGGCCGTCCACCGCCCGACCGGGGCCGAGCAGGCGTTCGCCGTCGCCCCCCCGTTCGCCTTCGTCGGCCGGGCCCCGGTCATGTCCGTCCGGCTCGACGACCCGTCGGTCAGCCAGTGCCACGCCCTCCTCCAGGTGGTCGACGGCCGGCCCCACCTGACCGACCTGGGCAGCCGGACCGGGGTGCTGTGGGACGACGGGGCGGCCGGGGCCGGGTGGGCCCGGCCGGGCCGCCCGGTCCGCCTCGGGTCGTTCGACCTCGACGTCCGCACCCACGCCCCGGCCGCCGACCCCGAGCCGGCCGACCCGCCCCTCCCGGTCGCGGCCGAGGTGTTCGGCCCCGGCGGGGACTCCCAGGACCAGCCGCTCGACCGCCCGGTCACCCTGGTCGGCCGGCACCCGGCCTGCCACATCCGGCTGATCGACGAGGCGGCGGCGTACTTCCACACCGCCCTGGTGAACACCCCGGACGGGGTCTGGGCGGTCGACCTGCTGACCCGCCGGGGGACGCTGGTGAACGGCCGGCCGGCCCGCCTCGCCCCGGTCAAGGACGGCGACCTGCTGGAGTACGGCCGGGGGTCGGTGGTGCTCCGGGAGGGGCTCCCGGTCGCCCGCCCGCTGGTCCTCAACGGGTCGGCCGCGGTCGCCCGCCCGGCCGAGGACGGGCTGACCCTCCAGCAGCGGGTGGCCGAGTCGGTCCTGGTCGCGTTCGCCCCGGTCCGGGACATGATGGACCAGTTCCAGCAGTGCTTCGTGGCCATGGCCCAGATGGTCACCCGGATGCAGCAGGAGCAGTCCGGGGTGATGTGCGAGCAGATGAAGCTGCTCCAGGAGCTGACCAAGGAGCTGCAGGAGATGCGGGCCGAGGCCAAGGTGGGGGGCGGGCCGAAGGGCCCGCTCGCCGAGCCGGCCCCGCCCCCGACCCCGAAGCTGCCCAACCCGAAGCTGGCCGGCGCGGCCGACGGGAAGACGCTCAAGGACGCCCACCAGTGGTTCCTCGACCGGCTCGCCCAGATGGGCGGGCCGGCCCCCCGCCGGGACTGACCCACGACCGCGTTGGAGCAGCGCGCCGCGTCTCGGCTCGGGTGGCCGGGGCAGAGGCTCGGCGATGCCCCGGCCACCCGAGCCGAGACGCTACCCAAAAACGAACGGGGCCGGGGGCCGGGGGGCGATGAACCCCCGGCCCCCGGCCCCGGCTCGTTACCGCCCGTCGGCTAGCCGGCGACCAGCTTGACCGTGTGGGCCCCGGCCCCGGACACGGCCAGGGTCGCCACCCCCTGGCTGCTGACCGTCACCTTCTGGGCCGCCCCGCCGTCGACCACCGCCGTCCAGCTCTTCGACGGGTCGAGGTCGACCAGGTGGACGTCGGTCTTGGCCGCGGTCCCGGTCCACCCGACGGTGTACCCGGCGGACAGGACCCGGCCGTCGGCCTTGGACCCGAACAGGACCAGGGCGTCGGCCAGCCCGCCCCGCTGGACCAGCGCCCCCTGGGCCTCGCCGCCGGCGCTGGCCACCCGGGTGTTCCGCAGCTCGGTCCCCCGGTCGGACGCCTGGACGACGTTCAGCAGGGTCTGCCACCCGGGGTTCCCGTCGACCGTCACCTGGGCCGTGTACCCGGCCTTCTGGGACGGCCACAGGCTGGTGTTCCCGGCCCACCGGTCGGCCTGGCGGACGACCGTCGTGGTCTGCGGGGCGGCGGTCAGGGTGCTGACCTGCACCTGCTGGCCGCCGGCGGTCGCCCAGCTCAGCCCGCCGGCGGTGACGGTCGGGGCGACCGGGGCGTTGATCTGCCACTGGACCAGGGCCGGGGCCTTCTCGATCCGGCTCCGCTCGGCGGCCGCGTACCGGTCGTACTTGGGCAGGCTCCGGGGGTCGGTCGCGTTCACCCGGTCGAACAGGACGACGGTGGACGACCTGCCGTCGGCCGACGGCAGGTAGAAGGTGCTCCGGGTCCACTCCCGGAGGAACGCCGGCGGCGGGGCGTAGTACCCGTACGGGTTGTAGTACGCCCCGCCGGTCGTCCCGGCCGAGTACTGGTACGCCCCGTTCGCCCCGGTCTCGGCGGCCACCACCCCCCGCTGGTACATGGACGACAGCCCGGCCACCAGGAGGGTGTTCATCACGTCCCCGCCGACCGCCACCCCGCCGTACCCGAGCGGGTGGTTGACCGCCCACTCCCCCTTCCGGTACAGCCGGAAGTCGCCGAACCCGGCGACCTCGTGGTCGACCGAGATCCGGGTCGGCATCTGGGTGGCGAGCAGGGCCCCGTCCGCCCCCCACCCGTCCCGGAAGTACCCGATCCCCTGGCCGCCGGCGACGGCCGTCAGCCCGGCCGGCAGGGCCCCCCGCCAGTCCTTGGCCGGGGCGTACGGGTCGACGAACCCGAACACCCCGACCTCGAGCGGGGCCATCGACCCGTACCCGGTCAACCCGTACTTGGCCCCCAGGGCGTTGAACGCCCCCTGGACGTACGGCCCGACCGCCGGGTCGTCCCGGGTCAGCCCGGCCAGGGTGCCCAGCAGCGACCCCCGGTAGTACAGCTCCAGGGCCCCCGGCTTCTCCGTGTCCCCCCACTGGAACGAGTCCCGCAGGTCCGGGGTGAGGGAGTACAACTGGGCCCGGGCCACCTGCGGGATCAGGGCGGTGACCTCCGGGAAGTAGTCCTTCCCGGTCGCCGTCCGCACCCCCTGGACCCCCTGGAACAGGAGCTGGAGGGTCCCCAGGTTGTACTCGGTGCTCTCCAGGAACTCGCCCCCGGCCGACTTCTGGACGTACCCGGCGACCGCGTTCCGGACGGTCGTCGGGTCCGACCCGGTGGCCGTCAGCCCGCCGACCGGCAGGGTGCCGGCCGACCGCGACAGCCAGTTCGTCCCCAGGGCCAGGTCGGTGAACGCCAGCCCGAAGTACTGGCCGATCGTCTGGTCGCTGTCACCGACCCGGAACCCGCCGGTGTACTTCGGGGTGTTGATCCCGAGCGAGTACTCGGCCCACCGGTTCAGCCCGGCCGCGTACTCGGCCTTCTGGCCGGCCGTCAGCCCCGGGGACAGCCAGTCGTAGAACCGGGCGTACTGGAGGAACGTCTGGCGGATGTAGTTGGCGCTGCCCGGGTCGACGGTGATCTTCGGCCGGATCTTGGCCCACGCCTTCTGGGCGTACGCCGCGTCCCCGGTCATCTGGTAGGCCAGGGTGGCCCAGCTCCCGATGTCCCCGTACTGCTCGGCCCGGGTCCCGGTCGCGTTCGCCAGGGAGATGGCCATCTTGTACCACGGGTGGCCCTCGGCCTTCATCCGGTTCCACACCGCCTGCTGGTACGGCGTCCAGCCGATCGTCGGGTTCCGCCCGGTCGGGGACGGGGCGGCCGCGTCGGCCGGCATCGGGGAGCCGACGGGGGCCGGGGTCGGGGCGGGCGCCGGGGACGGGGTCGGCTTCGGCG
>JAIEQO010001046.1 GCA_019747655.1 Gemmataceae bacterium
GCCCTGGCCGACCAGTACGAGTACGAGGTCCGGGTGTACGACGCCGAGCGGGGCCGCCGGCTGGTCGCCACCGTCGAGCTGGTCAGCCCGGCCAACAAGGACCGGCCGGAGCACCGCCGGGTGTTCGTGGCCAAGTGCGCCGCCCTCCTCCAGAAGGGGGTGGCGGTCAGCATCGTGGACCTGGTGACGGTCCGGCGGTTTAACCTGTACCTCGACCTGATGGAACTCATCGGCCACACCGACGAGACGCTCGGTGAGCCGACCCCGCACGTGTACGCGGCCGCCTGCCGGTGGGTCGAGCGGGGCCGGGCGAAGCGGCTCCAGGCGTGGTCGCACCGGCTGGCGGTCGGCGACCCGCTGCCGACCCTGCCGCTGTGGCTGGACGCCGACCGGTCCGTCCCGCTCGACCTGGAGGCGAGCTACGAGCAGGCGTGCAGCGACCTGTGGATCGCCTGACCGCCGGGGCTGAATTTTCCTTGACTCCGGCCAACGGAATGGTAGGATACAATTGTTCAGTTTCGTCCGGCTTTGCTACGGAATTCCCGGTGGTCGGCGTAAGTCCTTATTTTTGACCCCCGAGAGCGACGTAAGTCCTTATCCGAGGGGCCACCGACCTAATTTCGTAGCAAAGCCAGTTTCGTCCGCTGCGGCGGTCGGGCAGGGTCGGACCCCGATCGTGACCGGATACGGCATCGGACGGTGTGACACCTAACCGCCTTTCGCGTCACGGGTTACGAATCGCTCCGTGACCGGGTACGATGGCCCCCGCCGAACCGGCCGTACATGGAAACTGCTGGGAATCCCAGGCAAAAGGTCACATCCGGTCGTCGTGCAAAAAAGTAGGGGGGGGAGGGAGATACACCAAAACCCCCAAAAACCCCGGTGAATCCGCCACCGAACACGACCGCCACGACGGCACCACCCCCTTGCACTCCCGCCCCCGGCCGGCGATAACGGGCTGATACCGGCCGTCGCCGCCGGACCACCTCCCCGAGGGACCGCCATGACCCCGCCGGCCGTCGACCGCCGCCTCTTCCTGGGCACGACCCTGGCCGCCACCGCCGTCCCGGCCCTCGCCGCCGAGCCCCTCGCCAAGAAGGTCAAGGTGGCCGTCATCGGCTGCGGCAGCGTCTCCGGCCAGTACCTGCCGAACCTGGCCAAGTGCCCCTACGCCGAGGTCGTCGCCGTCTGCGACATCAAGCCCGACCGGGCCGAGAAGCGGGGGAACCAGTTCAAGGTCGCCAACCGCTACCCGCACATCGACCAGCTGCTGGCCGGGGTGCCGTTCGACCTGATGGTGAACCTGACCGACATGCAGGAGCACGAGCACCTCAACCGCCAGGCGGTCGAGGCCGGCAAGCACGTCTGGAGCGAGAAGCCGCTGGCCAACTCCCTCCAGGCCGGCCAGGCCCTGCTAGAGCTATCCCGGAAGAAGGGCACCCGGCTGTGGGGCGCCCCGATCCCGGTGACGAGCCCGCAGTTCGCGTTCATGGCCAGGCAGCTCGCCGCCGGCAAGCTCGGGCGGGTGGCCGCCGCCCACGCCGACTACGGGCACACCGGCCCGGGGTGGTCGGCGTTCTTCTACGAGAAGGGCGGCGGCAGCATGCCCGACCTGGCCGTCTACAACCTGACGACCCTCACCGGCCTGCTCGGCCCGGCGAAGTCGGTGACGGCCATGCTGAGCGTCGTCACCCCGACTCGGAGGGTCGACGACAATGGCGAGATCAAGGTGGTGGCCGAGGACAACGCGATGGTCCTGATGGACCACGGCAACGGCGTCATCTCCCACACCCAGAGCGGGTTCAACTACTTCAACCCGCACGGCCACGAGGGGAAGAACGAGACCCGGCACACGATCGGGATCGTCGGCAGCAAGGGGGCGATGGGGCTGGTCGGGTACGACTGGGAGCCGCAGGGGGTGGACCTGGCGACCGAGAACAAGCCGGGGTTCGTCCGGGAGTCGACGGACAAGGGCGGGTACGTCTGGCAGATGGGGGCGTCGCTGGCGTGCGAGTGTCTGGCCACCGGGAAGGACTTCCTCGTTACCCCGGAGCACGCCCTGCACGTCTTGGAGGTGATCCAGGCGGCGCGCCAATCCCAGGACACCGGCCGGCGGGTCGAGATGCGGTCCACCTTCAAGTGGCCGGTGGTGAGCTGACGGCTACTCCCCGGCCAGCCGGAACGCGACGACTTCCGCCGCGTTCCGGGCGTACAGCCGGCCGCCGATCAGCGTCGGCGGGGTCCAGCACCGGCCGGCGAGGAGTTGGAACTCGGCCCCGGCCCCGAGGTCGTCGGCGGTCGGCCTGGCCCGGGCCAGTTTCCCGTCCCCGCGGAGCAGCAGGAGCCCGTCGCCCGCCGCCAGCAGGTTGGCGTCCTTCTGCCGGCCGTCCTCCCACAGCACCTCGCCGTCCCGCCAGCGGAGGGCGACGAACTTGCTACCGGCGTTCGCCGAGTACCCGTAAGCCACGTCCCCGACCACGGCCCAGTTGCAGTAGAAGAACTCGACCTCCTTGCGGTGCCACACGGGCTTCGCCGCGAACCGGCCGTCGATCTTGGTTATTTCCAACAGCCGGGTGCCCTGGAACCCCTGGCCGGAGACGAGCAGCCGGTCGCCGGGGAGCGGGATCGGTGTCGGGACATTCGTGAGCCCGGGCTTGGGGAGCGGGTACGTCCAGCGGGAGGAGCCGTCGGCCGCCGCGAACCCGTACAGGGTGTCCCGCGTGACCTGAACCACTTGGTCCTCGCCGCCGAACGCAGCCACGACCGGGGTGGCGTAGGCCGGCTCGGCCGGGGCCGACTTCCACCGAACTGCCCCGTCCTTGGGGTCGAACGCCATCACGGCCGCCTGCTTGCCGCCGACGTGCAGCAGAACCACGTCCTTGTACGCCACCGGGCTGGCGGCGAACCCGAACTGGACCGGGGTGGCGTCGTACTCGGCGACGAGGTCGTGCTTCCAGAGGACCTTCCCAGTTGCCGCGTCGAGGCAGTGAAACAGCCCGGCGAAGCCGACCGCGAACACCCGCCCGCCGCCGACCAGCGGCGTGGCCTGCGGGCCGACCGGGGCGCCCCGGTACGTCTCCTGCTTGGGCAGCATGGCGGCCGGGTACTTGTGCTCCCACTTGGTCTTCCCGGTGGCCGGGTCGAGGGCGACGACCACCTCCTCGCCCCTCTTCTTGTCCTTCGGGTCCGGGACCGAGTACTGGGTGAATAGCGTCGTCCCGTCGGAGACGATGCCGGACTCGCCGGGGCCGAGCGGCCGCCGCCACAGCACCGCCTTCTCGGTCCACGGCCCGGCCGGCGCCACGGCGACGCGGAAGTCCCGGGTCGGGCCGCCGTACCCGGGCCAGGCGGGCGTGGCCGGGTCGGCGGTGCCGACGAGCAACAGGGCGAGCGGGAACATGCCCGGTCTCCGGGGTGGGTGCGGGTGGCCGGAGGTCGGCCCCGGAGAGGTGTATTCGTGGCCCGCCGGCGGTCGGATGCGGGCGATGGGAAAGTGGGGATGAGGGGAGCGGCCGGTCGTTACACCCGTGTACCACCCAGGACAAGGCCGAGGAACCACCCGGCCGACAACAGGCCGGCGGCGGCCAGCATCCCGGCCCGGAGCTGCCGCTTGGCCTCGGCCCGCTCGGCCGCCAGCCGGAACCGGAGTGGGTGGGCCGCCATCGCCCGCTGGCAGATGTCACAGACCCGCAACGGCTTGCCGTCGGCCGCGGCCGGCAGGTGCCGGATGCGGGCCAGGTAGGCCGGGTCGGTCCCGGCGTCGGACTCGACCAGGAACCGGAACTCCTGGGCCGGGGCGAGCGGGGCCGAGCAGAACTGGCAGCGGCAGGCGGTCACGGGCGGTCCTCACCGCATGGCGGGGCAGGCCGGGGGTCGAACCCCCGGAGTGGCGGAGTGGCTGGTGCCGTGGAGAGTTGTGCAAGATTAGCCCGGCGGCCGGCCCGTGTCAACAGCGGACACACGGCCGCCGGCCACCCATGAGAAATCGGTGAAAAGCCGGCGGGCCGCGGTCCCCACTCCCGCTATGTCTGTTAAAAGGGAGGCTCCGGGCGCCTCGCCCGCCGCCCCGTCCCTCCCCCTCGTAACGCCAGTGAAGGTGTGACATGCGCGGCTCCCCCGCCCGGCGGTCGGTGCTCGGGTGCGAATCCCTCGAAGGCCGGGATTGCCCGGCCGGGTCGATTACCGTCTTCCGCGGCATCCTGACGGTCAACGGCGACGACGGGGCGAACGTCGTCACGGTCAGCGACGACGGGGCCGGCGGGATCACCGCCACCGTCGACGGCACCTCCAAGACGGCCACCGACATCCGGGTCGTCCGGATCGCCACCGGGGCCGGCGACGACAGCATCACCTACACCCTGACCGGCGACGTGAGCAAGCGGCAGACGGTCGAGGTCCGGGCCGGGACCGGGGCCGACACCGTCACCCTGGCGGCGGACGGGAAGACGGCCAACGCCCGGTTCGACTTCGTCGCCACCGGCGGGGCCGGGAACGACAAGCTGACCAGCACCTTCGGCAGCGTCGGGTCGAAGGGCCGGGTCGAGATCGGGCTGACCGGTGGGGCCGACAACGACACGATCGGGGCGACGGTCGGGGCCGTGGCCGGGCAGTACCGGCTGGCCGCGTTCGGGCTGGACGGGACCGACGCCCTGTCGGCGGCGGTCGGCGGGGTGGCGGCCCGTGGGGTGGCCGACATCGGCCTGGCCGGCGGGGGCGGGGACGACACGGTCACGGCGACCGCCTCCGGCGAGTACGACGGCCGGCTGCTCCTGGGGCTGTTCGGGGACGGGGTGAACCCGTTCGCCCGGGAGGGCGGGAAGGACACGGTGACGGCGGCGGTGACGGTGGCGGCCGGGAGTACCGGGCGGGTGGCCGCCGGGGTGGCCGGCGGGGCCGGGGACGACACGGTCGGGCTGAGCCTGACCGGGGACGGGCTGGACGGCCTGAAGTCGAAGGCGGCGGTCATCGATGGTGGCCGGGGGACCGACACCGCCACCCCGGAGACGACCGCCAACGTCAAGAAGGTCCGGGTCGAGAAGTAGACCGGTGCTGGCGAGCGGGGGGCTCCCGCCCCCCGCTCGCCAGGGTTCACAGCGGAACTGTCCGGGCGGTGTAGGTGACGAGCAACTCGGCGTCGGGCGGCAGCGGTTGGTCGAGGTCGTACTCGTAGTTGTACCGGCCGTTTCCCCGGGTCCCGCCGGCTCGGCGGGGGGTGTACTCGCGGCCGCCGGCCCGAAGCCGGGGTGTGTCGTAGAGGTGCCCCGGTCCCTCGGTGTAGGCGACCACCGTTAGCCGGTAATCGAACGGCGGTTCGCCCGGCCACTGCGGCGGGGGCGTGGCCTGGACCTCGGTCTCGACGTAGACGGCCACAATCCCCCGCGCGACCAGTTCCGGGTGCCGGTACACCGGCTCGCGGGTACCGATCGGGAGCGAAAGCGTCTCGTCGAACGACTCCAGTAGTATGCCGAAGTCGGTTACCAGTCGGCAGGGTTCCCCGGCCGCGTCCAACCCCCAGTAGCTCGCGTAACTCCCGTCGCCGATCCCCGACGGGAAGGCGACGAGGTTGGCCCCGCCGTCCGCGTCGGCCAGCACTTCGACATACCACCCGGCCCGGCTCGGCCCGCGACCCCATCCCTCTGCAGGCTGGCGGAAGAACGGGGTGCGCTCACTCAGCATGTCGTCCCAGGTCACTACGCCCACCTTCCGTGGCTCCAACGCGCGGCGGGCGAACTCCTCCCGCTCCGGTTGTAGCAACTCCACCACCCGGGCGTCTGCGAAGCAGCCGGTCCCGCCGTCCACCCCGTAACCGAAGAAGTGGCCGAGCGGCAGAGTGGCCGGGTCTTGTCCAGGCCGCAACGCCATCTCCCAGGCCACTGGGCCGTTGTCACCGAACCAGACCATCGCCGCGACGACCGTGCGGGATAACTCGGGTCGGGCTACCGGATGGGCGAGCGACAGGCGAAGCGGATAGCGGCCGGGCGTTACGGTGCGGGTGTAGGGCGGTTGGCGGTCGAGACCGTCGGTCTGGAGATAAGCAGGATCGCAGGCCACGACCCGGCCGGTCGGCAGGACCAGTTCGCCGGCGTCGACCACCTCGGCGACATCCTCCCGACCCTTCGAGTCGCGGAACACGGTCCCGGGGGTGAACGCCCGGGCGAAGTCGGTGTGGGCGGCGGGCATGACGCCTCCGGGCCGAGAAAGACTCGCACGCGGATGACGCGGATCGGAGCGCGGAGCACCGCGGATGAGAACCAATCAAATCATGATCTCGGTCTGATCCGCGTTTTATCCGCGGTCCGATCCGCGTCATCCGCGTGCCCGGTTTTCGTCCGGGGACAGCAACCCCGCCCCCGCCAGCACCTGCCGCAGCTTCTCCCGCTTCTCGTCGGTCAGCGGCGTGACCGGCAGCCGGTTCGGGCCGGCCGGCCGGCCCAGGAGCGCCATCGCCTCCTTCACCGCCCCGTTCCCCGTCCCCAGCGCCAGCGCCGTCCGGACCGGGTGCAGCCGGGCCTGGTACTCCTTCGCGGCCGCCAAGTCGCCCGTGATGAACGACTCGTAGATGCCGACGCACAACCCCGGGGCGATGTTCCCCGACGCCGGGATCGACCCCGCCGCCCCGGCCTGTAACCCGGCCAGGATCAGCGTGTCCCGGCCGACCAGCACCGCGAACGTCTCCCGCGGCGTCGCCCGCAGCAGCTCGATGGTGTTCTGCAAGTCGCCCGACGAGTCCTTGATGCCGACGACGTTGGGCAGCCGGGCCAACTTCGCCGCCGTGTCCGGCTCGATCGCCAGCCCGCCGCACGGGCCGGGGTTGCTGTACAGCACGACGGGGAGCGACGTGGCTTCGGCCACCCGCCGGAAGTGGTCGGTAAGCTCGGCCTGGGTCGGCTTGAGGAAGTACGGGGTAATGACGGAGACGCCGTCGGCCCCCTCCCGCTCGGCCATCTTGGTCAGCCGGACCACCTCGCGGGTGGTCTCGGCCCCGGTCCCGGCCCACACCGGCGACCGCCCCCGGCAGTGCCCGACCGCGGCCGCCACCACGGCCTGCTTCTCCCCCTCGTCGAGGGCGTAGAACTCGCCGGTCGTACCCAGCACGAAGACGGCGTGGACCCGATGGGCGAGCAGGTGGTCGATGTGGGCCCGCAGGCCGGGCAGGTCGAGGGCGTGGTCCGGCGTCATCGGGGTGACGGCCGGCGGGATGATGCCGCGGAGGTTCATGCCGGCTTTGTAGGGCCGGCTGTGCCGGCCGGCGCAACCCAACGGCCGCGCGCCAGAACTGGCGAGGCCCGCGCGGAGCCGGGCGAGGGGCATTTAGTGGCTTTGCTACGCATTGCGAAAACGTTGGTCGGATTCGGGCACTTGGGGGCGGATTCGGCCCGCGGCGCCGCCGACCGGGGGTCGGAGTTCGGCACTTCCGGCCCCCATCGGCGGTCGATTCCGTCTACCGCCCGTAATGCGTATCAAAGCCGGCATTTAGTGTACAAAATTTCGCTAAAGTTGATTTGACAGCAGCCGATCCGGAGTGTAATGAACTAATAATCAGTAATACGCCCGGAGGCCCGATCTTGTACCGGCCGCGACCGAACCCAATCGCCGACCTGCGACGACTCGGCCGAGGGCACGGGGTAAGGCCCATGCCCCGGCCGCTGACCTGGACCGTGACGGTATCCGGTCACGGTCGAACGGTCCGGAAGTCCTGTCCCGGCCAACGGTTCCGCCACCGCCCGTGACCGGGTGGCAGCCGACCGGTGCCCGTCCGGGCAGGCTCAAGTCCAAAACCCACCGGGACTTCCGGCGGGTCGGCGGCCGGGGCGCGAAACGTGGGGGGAGGGGGTGGGCTACTTCTTCCCGCCGGTCAGCTCGGCCAACCGCTTCTCGGCCTGCTTGATCCGCTCCTGATCGGTGTCGTGCTCGACCACCGACCGGTACAGCTCGATCGCCTTCGACCGCTCGTTGAGCTGCCGGTCGTACAGGACGGCGGCCTTCAGCCGGGCGTCGGTGCGGCTCCCCTTCATCCACTGGAACGACCGCTCGTAGTACCGGGCGGCCCGGTCGTACTGCTTGTACGCCCGCCCCTCGTACAGGTCGGCCAGTTGGTACGCCACGTCGGCGATCTTGTCCGAGGACGGGTACTTCTCCAGCACCTCCCGCAACAGCAGCTCGGCCCGCCGCTGGTTCAGCACGTAGTCCGACCCGAACCCCTTCTCCTTGTACTTCATCGCCTCCCGGAACAGGTCGTTGGCCTCCCGGTTGTTCGACTTGGCCTCCAGCCCCGGCGGGGGCACGTCCTGCACGTCCAGGTTGTACGACGGCTTGAAGAGGAGGTGGAAGCCCATGAGTTCGTCTTCGGACCACTTCAGCCGCTGCTTGTCGCCGGCCTTCTCGTAGTGCTCGCGGAGTTTCCGCAGGCTGGCCTCGTACTCCTTCCGGGCGGCCAGGGCCCGCTCGACGGCCTCCACGTCGGACCCGGGGCCGGCGGCCGCCGGCAGGTCCCCGCCGCCCTTCTCCTTCTTGTCCTTGTCCGCCGGGTCGGCGGCGGTGCCGGAGTAGGCCAGGCCGGCGAGCAATGGGGCCAGCAGCAGGGTGCGGTACATGGGGTCGACTCCATCTTCATGGCTAGCGGGGGCGTGAGCCCCCGGTGATCGAAAGCACCGGGTGGCTCACGCCCCCCGCTCGCCCGGACGGTTAACTCCGGCTGGCGTCCGGCCCCCGGTGGGTGTCCCCGGGGGGCAGGCTGGGCCCCGGGCCGGGCTGGACTCCGAGCGAGCCCCCGGGGATCGGCGTGTGGGTGCCCGAGAGCCGCTGGTCCGGGCGGCCGAAGATCATCCGCCCGGCCGGCGTCTGGAGGACGCTGGTGACCACGATCGACACCCCCTGGCCGATCAGGTTCCGGCCCTGCTCGACCACCACCATCGTCCCGTCCTCCAGGTAGCCGACCCCCTGGCCGATCTGGTCCCCCGGCTTGACCAGCCGGACCGGGAGCAACTCCCCGGGCAGGGCGACGGTCTTCAGGCTGTTGGCCACCTCGTTCAGGTTGATGACCTCGACCCCCTGGAGCTGGGCCACCTTGTTCAGGTTGAAGTCGTTCGTCACCACCCGCCCGCCGAGGGCCTTGGCCAGGATGACCAGCCGCTCGTCCACCCGGATCCGCTCCCCGGTCCGGAGTTCCGGGATGTTCGCGTCGTGCAGCTGGATGTCCAGCTTCGGGTTGGCCTGGAGCCGCTTGAGCACGTCCAGCCCCCGCCGGCCGCGGTTCCGCTTGAGCTTGTCCGAGCTGTCGGCGATGGCCTGCAACTCCTGCAGCACGAACCGCGGGACGACCAGCTTGGTGTCGATCAGTCGAGTCTCGCACACGTCCGCGATCCGGCCGTCGATAATTACGCTGGTGTCCAGGACCAGCGGCCGGCCGCCCTTCACCTGCTTGGAAAATTCGACATAGGGGATGATGAACCGGAACTCGTCCTTGGTCTGCAGGAGCGTCGAGATCGTCACGTAGCAACTGACCACGGTAATCAGCACCCGGACCACCCGGACCATCCGGGTGAAATCCCCGAAGGCGGCCTCCAGCACCGGCTCGACGGCCATCGAGAACAGCCACCCGAGCAGCAGCCCCATCACCAGCCCGAAGTAGATGGCCGAGATGGTGGTGATCTGCTTCTGCTTCTCCCGGACGTCGGTGAACAGGATCACCCCGCCGACGGCCAGCATGACGAGCGGGACGACCACCGCCTTGGTCCTATCGCCGGCGTCGGCGAACAGGCTGGCGGCGAACCCGGCGACCCCGACCAGGAGGGCGGCGTAGGCGACGCGGAGCAGCCAGAGGAGCATGGCGGACCGGGGGTTGGGGGGCGGCGGGTGGGGGTGGCGTTAGACCGGATTTTACACCTCGGCCGACGGGAGAAACAGCCGGCGGTACTCGGCCTGGGCGAACCGGTCGGTCATCCCGGCCAGGTAATCCCCCACCACCCGCTCCAACCCGGCCAGCGGCTGGCGGTTGGCCGTCACCCACCCGGGGGGCGGCGGGCCGATCACGGCGTCGGCCCCGGCCCACCGCCGCAAGTGCTTTTCGGGTAACAGCTCCGGTGCCCGGACGTACTCGGCGAACAGGGCCCCGAGGATGCGGGTCCCGTTGGCCGTCATCCGCAGCACCCGGTGGTGCCGGTAAACCCGCTCCCGCAGGAACTGCTCCAGCCCGGCCTTGAGCCGTCGGACTTCTGGGGAAAACCCGACCAGCGGCTCCTTCGCCGCCCGGACATCCGCGACCGACCGGACCCGGGCGTCGGCCAGCCGCCGGGCCGTCTCCTCCAACAGGTCCGTTACCTGCCAGGCAAGCAGTTCCCGGACCACGGCCGTGCGGAACGGGTGTCCGGAAAGCCCTGGGGTGTGCCGGGCCACCCGCTCGCCGGTCCGGACCCACAGTTCGACGCCGCCCAACTCCTCCAGGGTGATGAACCCGAGCCCGAGGGCGTCGTCGGTGTCGTGAGCGTCGTAGGCCAGGCTGTCCACCTCGTCGACCACATGGGCTTCGAGCAGCGGCCGACCCCGGCCGGCGAACTCGGCGGCTTCCGGGGCGTCCGGCCGGCCGGCGTGGGCGACGAACGCCTCCCGCACCTCGGCCGACAGGTTCAGCCCGGGGAAGTCGGGGTAGCGTTCTTCGAGCACGTCCACCCGGCGGAGGCCGAACAGGTTGTGGTCGAACCCGCCGTAGTCCTTCAAACAGGCGTCCAGGGCGTCCTCGCCGGCGTGGCCGAACGGCGGGTGGCCGATGTCGTGGGCCAGGGCGATGGCTTCCGTCAGGTCCTCGTTCAGCCGGAGCCGGCGGGCCGCCGTCCGGGCCACCTGGGTGACTTCGAGGGTGTGGGTCAGCCGGGTCCGGTGGTGGTCGTTGACCGAGGCGACCAGCACCTGGGTCTTGCCGGTCAGCCGGCGGAAGGCGGTGCAGTGGACGATCCGCTCGCGGTCCCGCTGGTAGAGGGTGCGGAACGGGTGGTCGGGCTCCTGGTGGCGGCGGCCGGCCGACAGGGCCGCCCGCATGGCGTAGGGGGCCAGCCAGCAGTCCTCGTGCTGCGACCAGTCGGCGGCGCTCGGCGGCGGGTCGGACATGGCCGGCAGTTCCGAGGCAGAAAACGAGCCGCACGATGAACGCCGATCAAGACACGATCAAATCGAAGATCTCATTGTCCGGATCGTGCCTTCATCGGCGTTCATCGTGCGGCGCCGCCTTTCCTTCCGTGGCCAGGAGTTCCCATAGGGCATCGAGGCTCTGGACGATCACCTTCGTGTCGGTCAGGACCGGCATGAAGTTGGTGTCGCCGTTCCACCGTGGGACGACGTGCCAGTGCAGGTGGCCTGGCAGCCCGGCCCCGGCCGCCGCCCCGAGGTTCAAGCCGACGTTGAACCCGTCCGGCGTCATCCGCCGCTCCAGCATTCCGATCATCCGCCGCAGCACCAGTTGCAGGTCGAGCAGCTCGGCTTCGGACAGCCCGTCGGGCCGGCCCTCGTGCCGCCGCGGGGCGACCAGCAGGTGCCCGTTGTTATACGGGAAGCGGTTGAGTACCACGACCGACAGGTCCGTCCGGCGGACGATCAGGTTCGCCCGATCGTCGGACGAAGCCAGCCCGCGGCAGATGAAGCAGTCATCGGCCGGGGACTTGGGTTCGGCCTTCGGGGCGGCGACGTAGGCCAGCCGCCAGGGTGCCCACAGGTGGTCCATCGTCCGCCTCCGCCGTACCCGGTTGCCGCGGTCTCCCCGCCGTCCTAGCATACCCCCTTACCCCGCGACCCGGCATTGCCGCGAGAACCGTCATGGCCGTTCCCAAGCGCCGCACCTCCCGATCCAAGAAGGGGCACCGCCGCAGCCACCACCACCTGACCCCGGTGCAGGTCCAGTACTGCCCGCGGTGCAACGAGCCGGTGATGCCGCACCGGCTGTGCCCGAACTGCGGGTCGTACCAGGGCCGGGAGGTGGTGGCGGTGGAAGACGAGGCGGGCAAGTAGCCGGCCGCCGCGGGGGCACCGCCCATGTCCCGGCTCCGCGTCCTCCACTGCCTCGTCAACCGGGTGACCCGGCAGTATCCGCCGGACACCTCCTCGGACCTGCTCGGCGTCAACTACTTCCGATCTGTTCCGGCCGACACCGAGTTCCCGAAGCTGTTGGCCCCGTTCGAGGTGTTCGTCCGGTTCTACGCCCGGCGGCGGATCGGCGGCTCGGTCTGGGTCTTCGTCTCTCCCGCCCGCCCGGGCGGGGCCGGCCCCGGGGTCTTCTACCGCCGGCGATTCGCCCTCCCGACCGTGACCGGACCGGCCGACGTGGTATACGATAGGTCGTTCAAGCTGGTAGGCATGACCGTACCCGGTGCCGGGACGTACACCGTCCGGGTCGTGCGACGGGCCGGTCGGGGGTGGGACGGCCGCCGGCGGTGGCGTGTTCTCGGGACCGACTACTTCCAAGTCGTGAGGGCGCCATGAGCGGGAAGCGGAAGCCGTTCCGGGGGCCGCGAGGCCCGGTCACGTACGTCAACGGCGGGGTGGTCGAAGGGGTTAACGAGTTGCCCATCGACCCGTCCATCGGGACGGTCGAGTTCATCGACTACTCCAAGCTGCCGCCCGACGGGCCGGAGTACCTCCGGCAGCAGGAGCTGGCGGCCGCGTTCGAGGCCGGCCGTCGGGCCGGGCTGGCCGAAGCCGCGGCGGCCGCCGCGGCCCCGCCCCCGACTCCGCCGGCCGACGGGGCCTGACCCATGCCCCGCACCGCCTTTCTCTTCCCCGGCCAGGGGGCCCAGACGGTCGGCATGGCCGGCCCGCTCTGCGCCGCCCTGCCGGCCGCCAAAGACTTGTTCGACCGGGCCTCGGCCGCCCTCGGGTACGACCTGCTGGCCGTCTGCACGACCGGCCCGGCCGACCGGCTCAACAGCACCGCCGTCAGCCAGCCGGCCATCTTCGTCGCCAGTCTGGCCGCCCTCGACCAGCTCCGGGTGAGCCACCCGGACGCCGAGGCCGAGGTCGTGGCGACCGCCGGCCTGAGCCTGGGCGAGTACACCGCCCTGGTGTTCGCCGGGGCGGTGGGGTTCGACGACGGGCTGGCCGTGGTCAAGGCCCGCGGGGAGGCGATGCAAGCCGCCGCCGACGCCGCCCCGAGCGGGATGGCCGCCGTCATCGGACTGGACACCGCCGAGGTCGAGGCCCTGGCCGCCGAGGCCGGGCTGGAAGTCGCCAACTACCTCTGCCCGGGGAACACGGTCGTCTCCGGGCCGCGGGCCGGGCTGGACCGGCTCGACCAGATCGCCGCCGAGCGGGGCGGCATCCGGGCCACACGGCTGGCCGTGGCCGGGGCGTTCCACACCGCCCTGATGAAGCCGGCCGACGAGAAACTGGCCGCCGCCCTGTCCGGTATCACCCTGGCGGCCCCGCGGCTGCCGGTCTGGTCGAACGTGGACGCCCGGCCGCACACCGACCCGGGGGAAATCCGCGACCTCCTGGTAAAACAGGTCGTCTCCCCGGTCCGGTGGGAGGAGACCCTGCGGGGGCTGGTCGCCGCCGGGGTCGGGCGGTTCTACGAGGTCGGCCCCGGGCGGGTGCTGGCCGGGCTGATGCGGCGGATCGACCGGAAGGCGGATTTCCGCAACGTCACCGCCTGACCCGGTCCGACTTCGGCTTTCCGTTCCCGGCCGGCGTCCGTAAATTTTGTTCGTGACCGACCGGGGCCGGCGGGCGACACCCCCGGCCGGGGCGGGCGAACCAGTATCGGTCCCATGATGCCGCGGCCTCGGGCCCCCAGCCGCGGCGGCTCGCGGTGGGTGCCCACCGCCCGGAGGGTCGAACCGTGTCCGTCGAGCAGCGCGTGATCGAGATCGTGTGCGAGCACCTGGCCGTGGACAAGGAGAAGGTCACCCGCTCCACCGCGTTCATCGAGGACATCGGGGCCGACTCGCTCGACATCGTCGAGCTGGTCATGGAGCTGGAGGAGGAGTTCGACATCCAGATCCCGGACGACCAGGCCGAGAAGATCAAGACCGTCGGGGAGGCCGTCGACTACATCGAGAAGGCGATCGCCGAGAAGGGCAAGCAGGGCTGAGCCCCACCCCGGGACCCGCCGCGACGAGGCCGACGCGAACCCATGACACGCCGCCGCGTGGTGATCACCGGGCTGGGGACGGTCAACCCGCTCGGGCTGAGCGTCCCGGACACCTGGCGGGCCCTGCTCGCCGGCAAGTCCGGCGTCGGCCCGATCACCCTGTTCGACGTCTCCCAGTTCAAGGTCCGGTTCGCCGGCGAGGCCCACGGCTTCCGCCCGGACCCGGTGATCGACGCCCGGGCCGTCCGCCGGCTCGACCGGTTCAGCCAGTTCGCCCTGGTGGCTGCGGCCGAGGCGGTCGCCGATAGCGGGCTCGACCTGGCCGCCGAGGACGCCTTCCGCTGCGGCTGCATCCTGGGCAGCGGGATCGGCGGGATCGCCGAGCTGGAGGACGGGCACACCACCCTCATGACGAAGGGGCCGGCCCGGGTCAGCCCGTTCATCATCCCGAAGATGATCGCCAACTCGGCGGCCGGGACGATCAGCATCCGCTACCACCTCCGCGGCCCGAACACCACCGTCTCGACCGCCTGCTCGTCGGCCGCCCACGCCATCGGCGACGCCATGCGGCAGATCGCCGGCGGCTTCGCGGACGTGATGGTCACCGGCGGGAGCGAGGCCGGGATTACCCCGATGGGCCTGAGCGGGTTCATCAACTGCAAGGCCCTGTCGGAGCGGAACGACGACCCGGCCCACGCCAGCCGGCCGTTCGACCGCGACCGGGACGGGTTCGTCCTGTCCGAAGGGGCCGGCATCCTCGTGCTGGAAGAGTACGAGCGGGCCAAGCGGCGGGGGGCGTCGATCTACGCCGAGGTGTGCGGCTGCGGCAACACCGCCGACGCCTACCACATCACCGCCCCGCACGAGGACGGGATCGGGGCCGCGGAGGCGATGCGGGCGGCCGTCCGCGAGGCCGGCTGGAACCCGGCCGAGGTGGACTACATCAACGCCCACGGGACCAGCACCCCGCTGGGCGACGTGGCCGAGACGAAGGCCGTGAAGGCCGTCTTCGGCGACCACGCCCGCAAGCTGCTGATCTCCAGCACCAAGAGCATGGCCGGGCACCTGCTCGGGGCCAGCGGCGGGCTGGAGGCGATCGCCTGCGCCCTCTCGATCCGCCACGGGGTCGTCCACCCGACGGCCAACCTCGACCACCCCGACCCGCTGTGCGACCTGGACTACGTCCCGAAGCAGCCCCGGGAGGTCCGGGTGCGGAAGGTTCTGTCGAACAGCTTCGGGTTCGGCGGGCACAACTGCTCGCTGGCCCTGGCCGCGGTGTAGCCGTGCCGGCCTGGGCCGTCGTCGTCCTGGCCGTCCTCGGGTTCGCCGCCTGGTGGTGCTTCGTCCTGTGGCTGGTCGGGGTCTTGTCCGGCTGGGGCCGGCTGACCCGTCACTACCGGTCCGCCGCCCCGTACCACGGCAAGGTCCGGCACTTCCGCTCGGCCAAGATCGGCTGGTCGAACTACAGCGGCTGCCTCGACCTCGGCACCAACCCGGACGGGCTGTACCTGGGCGTCTTCCCGCTCTTCCGGCCCGGCCACCCGCCCCTATTTGTCCCCTGGGCCGACGTGTCGGCCACCCCGACCCGCGGGCTGATCCTGCCGTACCTCGACCTCCGGTTCGAGAAGGCGCCGGGGGTGGCCGTCCGGCTGTCGGCCGCCCTCGGCCGGGAGATCGCCGCCGACGCCAACCGGGCCTGGGCCGAAGACCCGCCGACCGAGTAGTCAGAACCGGCGGCGGCGGTAGTTCGTCATCACGTCGCGGTACCAGCGGGCCTCGGCCTCCCAGAGTTCCAGCCCGAACGCGGCCTTGAAGACCTCGCCGAAGTCTGCCGCTGTCGCCCGGCGGAAGAAGTCGCGGTAGCGAACCCAGCCGAACCGCCCGACCAACCAGCGGGTGAACCCGCCGGCCAGGTCGTAGCAGGCGTGGACATTCTCCGGGGCCCGGAACACCGCCGGGTCGAGGATGTCCGCCACCCGGTACGGGCGGCCGCGGGCCATCTGGCCCCAGAGGACGCACGCGACCCGCTCCTCGTGCCCGGCCGGGTCGCCGGACCGGTGCTCCCACCAGACGGCCAGCCCCTCGGACTTGAGCGGCGGGTCCATCGACCCCCACGCCCCGGAGAACAGGTGGGCCAGCTCGTGCCGGACCGTCGGCCGGGGGTCGGGCAGGTCCCCAGCGACGGCGATCCCCGGCTCGCCGGGCAGGGCCACCCCGCAGGCCGGACGGCGGTAGTACGCGGACAGTGCGGCCGCATCCGGGAACACGTATACCCGGACTGGGCGGTCGAACGGGAAGCCGAACCAGCCAACCAGTTCGACCAGCTCGGCCGTGCAGGCGGACAGGAACAGGCCCGGGGTGGACGGCCACGGCCACCGGGGCGGGGCCCACAGTTCGAGCCGATCGCCGGCGGTCACGGTGAACGCCGGGGCCGGGCAGGTCGGGGCTTGCGGGCGGCGGAAGAGCACGACGGGCACCGGGTCGGGGCGGCGGACGCCCCATTGCACCACACCCGACCGGGCCTGTCACCGCCCGGCCGGTAGAATTCCCTACACCCCGCCACGAGGTTCCCGCTGATGACCGTCCCCGATCCGTCCGCCGGCCGGTGGGCCGACGTTTCGCTGACGCCCCCGGAACTGGCCCGGTACGACCGGCACGTCGTCATGCCCGAGGTCGGCGTCGACGGCCAGCGGAAGCTCAAGGCCGCCCGGGTGCTGGTCATCGGGACCGGCGGGCTCGGGTCGCCGGCCGCCCTGTACCTGGCCGCCGCCGGGGTCGGGACGATCGGGCTGGTCGACTTCGACACCGTCGACGCCTCCAACCTCCAGCGGCAGATCATCCACGGCACCCGGGACGTGGGCCGGTCGAAGTGCCAGTCGGCGGCCGACAAGCTCCGCGACATCAACCCGCACGTCAACGTGGTGCTGCACGAGGAGCGGTTCACGTCGAAGAACGCGATGCGGATCGTCCAGAACTACGACATCGTCGCGGACGGTACGGACAACTTCCCGACCCGGTATCTGGTCAACGACGTGTGCGTGCTGCTGAACAAGCCGAACGTGTACGGCAGCATCTTCCGGTTCGACGGGCAGGCCACGGTTTTCCATCCCGCCCACGGCCCGAGCTACCGCTGCCTCTACCCCGAGCCGCCCCCGCCGGGCGAGGTGCCGAGCTGCGCCGAGGGCGGCGTCCTCGGCATCCTGCCGGGCGTCATCGGCTGCATCCAGGCCACCGAGACGGTCAAACTCATCCTGGGCATCGGCGAGCCGCTGATCGGCCGGCTGCTGCACTACGACGCCCTGGCCATGACGTTCAAGACCTACAAGATTCGCCGGGCGAAGGACTGGCCCCTCGGTGAGCCGCACCCGACGGTCAAGGGGCTGGTGGACTACGAGCAGTTCTGCGGCGTCCGGGGCGGGCCGACCCCGGCTACCCCCCTGGCCGGCGAAATCACCCCCGAGCGGCTGAAGCAGCGGATCGATGCCGGCGAGGACCTGTTCGTGCTGGACGTGCGGAACCCGCACGAGTACCAGATTTGCCGCATCCCGGGCACCGTCCTCGTGCCGCTGCCGGACCTGCCGGCCCGCCTTGCGGAGGTGCCACGCGACCGGGAGGTGATCGTCCACTGCAAGAGCGGGATGCGGAGCGGCAAGGCGATCGAGCTGCTCAAGGCCAGCGGCTACGCCAACCTGGTCAACCTCTCCGGCGGTATCCTGGCCTGGGCGGACAAGGTGGACCCGGGGATGGCCCGGTACTAAGTGCCCTAGCCCCCCCCCTCGAAAATCGTCGGCGACGCCCGCTGGTCCGAAGTCGTTACTGGCGAACCTGTTGTGTCGGCCGCGTAGCGGTGTGCGGGACGCCCCTACCGCCACGCTCGGCCTGAAACTCTCGCCGAACCTGCTACCCCGTCACGACTTCCGGCCCGGAGCCAGCGATCCCGGATGCCGCCACGGTCGCCGAGCCCGGGGGCGCCCGGCGGGGAACTCGCCCTCCGAACTATACTGTACACTGGTTTATACTATTCCATCGGCCGGAAGTCAAGCCGGTTACGCCGCCGGGGTGGCGGCCCCCTCCTCGGCCTCGGCTGCCGCCCGGTCGGACACCGCGTCCCGGGGCGGGTGGAAGAACAGGAGTAGCAGGGCCGCCCCGACCAGGGACGCGAACATCGAGTACTGGAACACGGCCGGGTAGTTCAGCTTGCCGCCGGCGGTGTACTGCTCCCGCAGCTCGCCGCAGATCACGTTGGCCACGAACGGCCCGACGCCGAGGATCAGGACGTTGAAGAGCCCCTGGGCGCTGGACCGCACGTCCTTCGGGAAGTAGGCGTCGACGAAGATGTAGACGGTGGCGAAGAAGAAGGCGTAGCAGATGCCGTGGACGACGTTGATCAGGACGGCCGGGACCTGCTCCGGGTAGTACGCGAAGACGGCGAACCGGGCGGCGTGGCCGAGCACCCCGATGGTCATCGTCATCCGCCACCCGAGCGACTTCAGCACGTACCCGAGGAACAGCATGGTGACGATCTCGGCGAGCTGGCCGATCTTCATCACCGGCGTCACCCAGTTCGACGCGATCCCGACGTCGGTGTTGAGGAACGACGCGGTCCAGTAGAAGAAGCTCTGGTGGACGGCCGCGTCGATGAACGTGACCAGGAACAGGACGGCCACGAACGGGTGGCGGAGGAGCCTGGCCGCCTTCAGCCAGGCCAGCGAGTCCTCGCCGGTGGCCGGCCGGGGCGGGGTGTGCGGGAGGGTCGGGCTGACGACCGCCAGCAGCAGGGCGGCGGCGCCGGCGACCAGGAAGATGTACCGCTGGGCCTCGGTCTTCGCGACCCCCTCCTTGGCCGTCCCGAGGGCCGTCCCGATCCAGTCGACGAACCCGACCTCCCCGAACGCCGGGACCCGGGACCAGTCGACCAGGATGAAGATGAACGGCCAGGAGGCGGCGATCCAGCCGATCGTCCCCCACGCCCGGACCGGGCCGAACTCGCGGGCCGGGTCGCGGAGGTGGGCGAAGGCGATCGAGTTGGCGATCGACACGGTCGGGACGTAGAAGACCGAGTGCAACAGCATCAGCCCGAAGAACGGCCAGAACGGGGTGGAGAGCTTGCCGTCCGGCCCGGCCTGCGGGAGGAGGAACAGCCCGAGGAGGGCGAGCCCGCCGATCAGGTGGCTAAAGCCCAGGAACTTCTCGGCCGCGAACGTCCGGTCGGCGAACTGGGTGCTGAAGAAGAGCGCGACCAGGGCCCCGACGTTGAACGCCCCGAAGATCATGGCGTTCTGCCACTTCTCGAACCCGAGGCTGGGGATGTAGTCGAACCCCAGCTCGAACCACGCCCCCCAGATGAAGAGCTGGAGGAACATCATCAGGCAGAGCTTGAGCTTCAGCCCGGGGGCGGGGGGGGGTGCGGCGTACGACATGGCGCGGGGCCCGGGGGTGTCGGGGAATCCCGCGAGTGTAAGCCCCGGCCCGGCCGGCGGCAACGAGAAAACGGGGCGGGACGGTATCGGACCCCGCCCCGAAGGGGCGTCCGGGGCACCCCGGGCGAACGGTGTCCGCCCGTTGGCCTCACGACCAGGGGTTTGCACCCCTGGCTACAAGCGATCGCCCCTCCGGGGCTCGGAGACACCGGACCACCCGGAGCCGCGGAGCGGCGACCGAGTGTAGCCGGGGGTAACAACCCCCGGTCCCGATGGCCCCGCCCGGCTCAGTCCCACACGTACCGCTCGTCCCACTCGATGCCGTGGTCGGTCAGGATCGCCCGGTACTCGTTCTGGAACGTCCGGGACCGGTGGTGGGCCTCCTGGTCGGCGATGTAAGCCCGCACCGCCGCAACCCCGGAGTGGCCGACGGTGAACGCCCCGTACCCGGTCTGCCACCAGAACCCGCCTGCCGCCGGGAACGTCTGGTGAACCCACCCCGACGACACCGCCTTCAGGTGCCGCAGCACGTCGGCCACGGCCGGCTGCTGGCGGAGGGTGACGAGCAAGTGGACGTGGTCGGCCGTCCCGCCGACCCCGAGGGGGATGCCGCCCACCCCCCGGACCAGCCCGCCGAGGTAGTCCCAGACTCGGGGCCGGAGGTCGGGGGTGATGGTCGGCTCACGGCCCCGGGTGCTGAAGACGAGGTGGTAGTGCAGGCAGGTAAAGGACTGGGGCATGGGCGACCTCGGGATTGGGCGCGTTCGGTCTGAACGCCCCAAGCGTACCAGGGGTTTGCACCCCTGGCTACCGGCGGACGCCCCTCCGGGGCTCCGGCTCATCTGAGGTGGGACCCAAGGTCGCAACCCCAGCACCGTTCGGTCGCCCGTCCGGGGCTCCAACCGCCCGGAGCCCCGGAGGGGCGACCGCCGGTAGCCAGGGGTGCAAACCCCTGGTACGCTTTTTCGGCCTCACGGCCGGTCACTCTTCGACCCGCCCCACAGGCCGGCCAGCCGGGCCAGCAGCCGGCCGACGGCCGATCGCTCGTCCCCGCTGGCCCCGGGCCCGGCCGGCTCGGCCGACGCCTCGGCGAACGTCGTCCCCCGGCGGATGTGGTCCTCCAGCTCCCGGGCCACCTCGGCCGGGTCGGCCGGCTTGGTGAACTGGAGGTCGAACCCGGCGTCGGCCGCC
>JAIEQO010000088.1 GCA_019747655.1 Gemmataceae bacterium
CGCCGCCCGGGCCCTGAAGATCCTCCCGGCCGAGACCCGGGAGATCGTCGTCGCCCACCTGTGGGGCGGGCTGACATTCGAGCAGATCGCCCGGGCGGTCGGGTCGTCGGCCGCCACCTGCTACCGCCGGTACGCCGCCGGGCTCGCCGCCCTCCGCCAGTTGTTAGGTGCCGAATGTCCCGCGACCACGAACACCTAGATTTACCGCCGCCGGACCGGCCGGACCCGCTCGCCCGGGCCCTGGCCGCCCTGGAGCCGGCCCCGCCCGCCCTGAACCGGGACCGGCTGATGTTCGAGGCCGGGGCCGCCTCCCGCCGGCCGGTCATCCGGCTGTGGCAGCTCACCGCCGGGCTGTTGGCCGCCATCGGGTTCGCGGCCGGGCTGAACTGGCGGCCGCTGGCCGGCGTCCGGGAACAGGCTGCGGCCGGACAGACCGGCCCGGCCCGCCCCGAGGCGGCGGCCGTCGTCGAGCCGAGCCCCCGCCGGGCGATCCCGGCCGAGCCGCCGCCCCGGCCGACGCCCGGGTCCGGGTACTGGCTCCGCCGCGAGCACGACGCCCTGTCGCTGGTCCTGACCATCCTTCCCGACCGGAGCCGGTCGGGCCAAAACCCGCCGCCCGCCGGATGAGCCGGCCGTTCGCCCGCCGGAGAAACCCGGAGAGGGAGGGAGTCATGTCATCGCCGCCAACCCCGACCAGCGAGTTCGTCCGGCCCGCAGTCCGGTGGTCCGGAACGATTCCGGACGCCGTGAGGGAGAAGGTGAAGCCGGAGTCGGGGGTCATGACCTGGCGGGAGCCCTTCGCCGAACTCTGGGCCGCCTGGGAGCTGGGGGGGGAGGCTCCCCATGTGGACTTCGAGTCGTACTTCGTCGTGGTCGAGGCGGGGCCGTATACGGTTGTCCTCGTCCACCTGATGGTGGATGGTGAGGGTACCGGGCGTGCCACGTTCAAGAGCGGGCTCGAGACGGAGCCGCAGGGGTTCGGTTACAGCATCGGGGTCTTCCCGCGGGGAGGGATAACGGGAGGGGTCAGGACGTATCGCGGCAAGGTCGTCGCCAAGCGGGAGGAGCCGTAGCCGACGCATGGGCGGGACTTGACAACACGTACACTATATGTTATCCTGTACACACAAAGTCCTGCCGGGTGGGGCGATCGCCGTCGAACGAGGGTGTGGCTAGCGTGCCGGTATACGGGATCGCCCCGGCAGAGACGCAAGCCGAGTGTGAACGGATGGTTGCGGCGAAAAGTTGGGCCGAGCGATGCAGCCTAGCCCCGGATAAGGTGTGGTCAAGTTGTATAAAAGTTCTGAGCCGGTAACGGTTTGAGGCAAACGACGACTGAGACGCAGAAACAGGGGGGGAGGGGGCACCCCAACCGGCCGACGACCGAGCCCCGTCATTGCCGTTCCGGCCCGGCGGAATATCCCATCCCCGCCGACGAATCCACCTCCGCGTGTTACCGGTCGTCGCCCCTATCCCGTCTGTAGGTGACGTATGCCCCGCCCCGGATGGCTCGGTGCCGCCATGATTGTAGCCGGTAGTCTTACACCCGCGGCCCGGGCCGAGCTGCCGCCGCTGATCCCCCGCGACGTGCTCTTCGGCAACCCGGACCGGGCCGCCCCGCAAATCTCGCCCGACGGCAAGCGGCTGGCCTACCTCCGGCCGGACGACAAGAACGTCCTCCAGGTCTGGGTGCGGACCGTGGGCAAGAACGACGACGCCCCGGTGACGCAGGACCCGAAGCGGGGCGTCCGGCAGTACTACTGGGCGTTCGACAACAAGCACCTGCTCTACCTCCAGGACGCCGGCGGGGACGAGAACTATCACCTGTACGCCGTCGACCTGGACAAGAAGGCGACCCGCGACCTGACCCCGTTCCCGGGCGTCCGGGTGCAGGGGGTGGACCTGGACAAGAAGCACCCGGACCAGGTCGTGATCGGGCTCAACAAGCGGAACAAGCAGGTGTTCGACCAGCACCGGCTGACCCTGTCGTCCGGCGAACTGGCCGTCGACACCGAGAACCCCGGGGGCGTGGTCGGGTGGACGACCGACGCCGCGTTCCAGACCCGGGCGGCCCTGGCCATGAAGCCGGACGGCACCCAGGAGTTGAAGGTCCGTGAGAAGCCGGGGGCGGAGTGGAAGACGGTCAAGAGCTGGCCGGCCGACGAGCAGGGCGGCCCGGCCGGGTTCGGGGCCGACCCGAACACGCTGTACATCATCGCCAACGACGGGGCCAACGCCGCCCGACTGGTCAAGCTCGACCTCGCCTCGGGCAAGGAGGAGGTGGTCGCCGAGGACCCCGAGTACGACGTGTCCGGGGCGATGATCGACCCGGACCGGCGGGTCCCGCTGGCCGCGTCGTTCACCAAGGCCCGGACCGAGTGGAAGGCCCTGGACGACGCGGTGAAGGACGACCTGGAGGTACTCAAGAAACTCCGCCGGGGCGACTTCACCGTGACCAGCGAGACGGCCGACAACGGGAAGTGGGTGGTCGGGTACACGACCGACGACGGCCCGACCGCGTACTACCTGTACGACCGGGGGGCGAAGAAGGCGGAGTTCCTGTTCGTCAACAACTCGAAGCTGGAAGGGCTGAAGCTGGCCCAGACCGAGCCGGTCGAGTACAAGGCCCAGGACGGGCTGACCATCCACGCCTACCTGACCAAGCCGGTCGGGGTGGAGGCCAAGAACCTGCCGGCGGTGCTGTTCGTCCACGGCGGCCCGTGGGCCCGGGACAACTGGGGGTACAACCCGGCCGTCCAGTGGCTGGCCAACCGCGGGTACGCCGTCCTCCAGGTCAACTACCGGGGGTCGACCGGGTACGGCAAGAAGTTCCTGAACGCCGGGAACCGGGAGTGGGCCGGGAAGATGCACCAGGACCTGATCGACGGGGTCGACTACCTGGTGAAGAGCGGGGTGGCCGACCCGAAGCGGATCGCCATCATGGGCGGCAGCTACGGCGGGTACGCGACGCTGGTGGGGCTGACGTTCACCCCCGAGGTGTTCGCCTGCGGGGTGGACATCGTCGGCCCGAGCAGCATCCCGACCTTGATCAAGAGCATCCCCCCGTACTGGGCCCCGCTGAAGGGCATCTTCAATAAGCGGGTCGGGGATGTCGAGAAGGACGAGGAGTTCCTGAAGTCGCGGTCGCCGCTGTACATGGCCGACCGGATCACCAAGCCGCTGTTGATCGGCCAGGGGGCGAACGACCCGCGGGTCAAGCAGGCCGAAAGCGACCAGATCGTGGAGGCCGTCCGGCGGGCCAAGAAGGAGGTCGGCTACGTCGTCTACCCGGACGAGGGGCACGGGTTCGCCCGGCCGGAGAACCGCATCCACTTCTTCGCGGTCAGCGAGGAGTTCCTGGCCAAGCACCTGGGCGGCCGGGCCGAGCCGGTCGGCGAGATCAAGGGGCACTCCGGGCAGGTGAAGTGACCGGCCGAGCGGGGGCGTGAGCCCCCTGTTCCGGAGGGCCCGGGGCGCGGCCCCGGGCCCTCCGCCGTTCGGGTATACTGACGGCGTCACCGTTGGAGGAATTGCCGTGGCCGACCCCACGACCCCGACCGCCGACGACCGGATCGCCCGGCTCGAAGCCCGGGTGGCCGAGCTGGAGCGGCGGCTCGCCCCGCCTGCCCCGGGGCTGTATCGCACCCCGGCCGGTGGAACCCGAATCACCCTGCCGCCGGAGGTACTCGAAGCCCAGATGGCCGAGTACCAGCGACGGGCCGCCGGCCCGCTGATGCCGCTCGAGGAGCTGTACCGGATGCAGCTCGAGGCCGGGGCCGACCCGGACGGCACCTGGGCCCGGGAGGAGATCGAGCGGATGCGGGAGGAGTAGGTGTGACCCACGTCTACTTCGACGCCAGCGCCATCAGCAAGCGGTACGTCCGGGAGCGGGGAACGATCGAGGTGAACCACGTTTTCGGCCGAACGCCGCCGGATCGGATGCACCTGTTAATTGTCGGAGCCGGGGAGGTGGTGTCGGTCTTGGTGCGGCGGCGGAACGGGGGCTTGCTGCCCCCGGCCGCATACGCCGCCGCGCTGACCCGGTTCCGGGCGGAAATCATGAACGACCCTGCGGTCGACAAGGTCGCGGCCGATGTCACCACGGTTCGGGCGTCTCTGGCATTCATCGAGCGGTACAGCATCAACGCCACTGACGCCTTGATTCTGCGGACCGCACTCGACCTGAACGCCCGGCTCGCCCCGGCCGGGGACGACGTGTTGCTCGTCGCCAGCGACCGCCAACTGCTGTCGGCCGCCCGGGCCGAGGGGCTGCCGGCGTTCGACCCGGAGCGGCAGCCGGCCGCCGACTTCGACGCGGCCTTCACCGCGTAGCCGCCCGTGGGCTTTTCCGGCCCGATCGGGTATCATCACGGCACCCGCCGCGAGGGCCCGCCGCCGATGCGCCTGATCGGGCTGCTGACCGACGCCCAGCACGAACTCGGCCACCTGTCCAAGGACACCCTCCGCGGGGTGGCCCGGGCGGCGAACGTCCCGCTCCACAAGGTCCAGCAGCTCGTCTCGTTCTACCCGCACTTCCGCACCACCCCCCCGCCGCGGGTCGAGCTGGCCGTCTGCCGCGACCTGAGCTGCTACCTGGCCGGGGCCGAACGGCGTTCGAGCAACCTCCTCCGACTGGCCGGCGGCGAGGTCGAGGTGCATGAGGTGTCGTGCATCGGCCGGTGCGACCACGCCCCGGCCGGGCTACTCAACGGCACCCCGGTTAAGCTGGCCGACGAGGGCCGCGTCCGCAAATGGGTCGCCGACCCGGCGACCGTGCCGGACTGGGTGATGCCGCCGCCGGCGAAGTGGCTCGGCGATCCGTACCCGGACGGCGAAAAGTACGCGGCGATCCGCCGTGAGCGTGGCCGACCGGACGCCGGGCCCGAAATCCTGGCGTCGCTCAAGGAGAGTGGCCTCCGCGGGATGGGCGGGGCCGGATTCCCGACCGGGCTGAAGTGGGACGCCGTCCGCAAGCAGGACCGGGCCCCGAAGTACGTCGTCTGCAACGCCGACGAGAGCGAGCCGGGGACGTTCAAGGACGCCAAGGTCCTGGCCGACCTGCCGCACCTCGTCCTCGAAGGGATGATGCTGGCGGGCCTGACGGTCGGGGCCGAGACCGGCATCGTCTTCCTGCGGCACGAGTACGAGCCGGAGCGGGTGCGGCTCCAGGCCGCGATCGAGGAGGCCCGCGGGGCGGGCCTCCTCGGGGCCGGGTTCGACATCACCGTCGCCGTCTCGCCCGGCGGGTACATCCTCGGCGAGGAAACGGCCCTGCTCGAATGCCTCGAAGACAAGCGGGGCGAGCCGCGGAACAAGCCGCCGTTCCCGGGCGTCAGCGGCCTGCACGGGATGCCGACGCTCATCAACAACGTCGAGACGTTCGCCAACGTTCCCGGCATCGTCCGCCACGGGGCGAAGTGGTGGCAGGACCTCGGCACCGAGGGCTGCCCGGGGCCGAAGTTCTTCGCCGTCTCCGGGCACGTCAACAGCCCGGGTGTCTATCAGGTGCCGCTCGGGACGACGGTACGGGAGCTGATCGCCCTGGCCGGCGGCGTGAAGGACGGCCGTAAGCTGCTGGCGTTTGCCCCGGGCGGGGCGTCGTCGAACTTCCTGCCGGCGGACAAGGCGGACGTGCGGCTCGACTTCAACGTCCTTGCCAAAGCCGGGTCGATGCTCGGCTCGGGGGCGGTGGTTGTCGTGGCCGAGGGGACGGACCTGCTGAAGGTCGCGGCGAACGTCACCCGGTTCTTCCGGAACGAGTCGTGCGGCAAGTGCGTGCCGTGCCGGGTCGGGTCGGAGAAGGCGGTGAATCTGCTCGACGCGGTCGCGGCCGGGGCGGCCCCGCGGTCGTCGCTGGACGTGCTGCCGGACCTGGCCGAGGCGATGACGCTGACCAGCATCTGCGGCCTCGGGCAGGTCGCGGTGAACCCGGCCCTGTCGGTGCTGAAGCTCCTCGGCGACCCCGAGGCCGAGCCGCCACCGCTGCCGGAGACGGTCCGATGACCGCCACCGTCATCGAAGCCCCGGACGAGTACGCCGGCCCCGGGCCGAGCCTGTTCCTGGCCGGCGGGATCACCGGGACCGTCGACTGGCAGGCCGACGTCATCGCCCGGCTGGCCGACCTGCCGCTGGCCCTGCTCAACCCCCGCCGGCGGAACTTCCCGATCGACGACCCGTCGGCCGCCGCAGGGCAGATCGCCTGGGAGTACCGGCACCTCCGCCGGGCCACCGCCGTGCTGTTCTGGTTCCCGCCCGAGACCCTCTGCCCGATCGCCCTGTTCGAGCTGGGCGGCCGGACCCTGGTGCCCGACCAGCCGCTGTTCGTCGGCACCCACCCGGGCTACGGTCGCCGGCTCGATGTCGTCATCCAACTGAAGCTCGCCCGGCCGGAGGTCGAGGTCGTGGCCGACACGGCCGCCCTCGCCGGGGAGGTCCGCGACTGGTTCGCCCGGAGGCCGTCATGACCGCCGTGAACCTCACCATCGACGGCCGGCCGGTATCGGTCCCGCCGGGGACGACCGTCTACGACGCCGCCAAGCTGACCGGCATCGACATCCCGGTGCTCTGCCACAGCCCACGGCTCGACCCGGTCGGCGTCTGCCGGATGTGCGTGGTGGATGTCGGCGGGCGGGTGCTGGCGGCGAGCTGCGTCCGCCCGTGCGAGGAGGGGATGACCGTCGAGACGGCCTCCCCGAAGGTCGAGAAGCAGCGGAAGATGCTCACGGTGCTCCTCCTCTCGGACCATCCGGTCCCCTGCGCGAAGGAGAGGACGACCGGGGACGACTTGCTCGATGCTCTGGGCCGTCGCTACGGGTTGATTTCCGATTTGCGATTGGAGATTGACGATTGCCGGGCCCCGGCCCGTCCCGCCCTTAATCTTCAATCGCACATCACCAATCTCAAATCCCGCGACGAGTCGTCCCCCGTCATCGCCGTCGACCACCAGGCCTGCATCCTCTGCGACCGCTGCATCCGGGCCTGCGACGACCTCCAGTGCAACGAGGTCATCGGCCGGACCGGCAAGGGGTACGCCACCCGCATCGGCTTCGACCTCGACGACCCGATGGGCCAGAGCACCTGCGTCTCGTGCGGCGAGTGCGTGGCCGCCTGCCCGACCGGGGCCCTCACCAACAAGGCCATCTCCCTGCCGCTCGTCCCGAAGGCCGAGATGACGGCGGTGGACTCCGTCTGCCCGTACTGCGGGGTCGGATGCGCCACCACCTACTACGTCAAGGACGACCGGATCGTCATGGGCGAGGGCCGGCCCGGCTCCGGCAACGACAGCCGCCTCTGCGTCAAGGGCCGCTACGGCTGGGACTACTCGCTGCACGAGCAGCGGCTCACCAAGCCGCTGATCCGCCGGCCGGGGTTCTACCCGAAGGGGCCGCTGTCGAAGGAGGTCCGCGGCGAGGGCGGCAAGAACAAGCGGGTCGACTACGCCGAGGTGATGCCGGCCTTCCGCGAGGCGACCTGGGACGAGGCGCTCGACCTCATTGCGTCGAAGCTGCTGGCCATCAAACGCGAGAGCGGGCCGCGGGCCCTGGCCGGGTTCGGGTCGGCCAAGTGCAGCAACGAGGAGGCGTACCTCTTCCAGAAGCTGATGCGGGCGGCCCTGGGCACCAACAACGTCGACCACTGCACCCGGCTCTGCCACGCCTCCAGCGTCGCGGCCCTCTTGGAGGGCATCGGCTCCGGGGCCGTGTCGGACGTGTTCGCCCACGCCAAGTACGCCGACATCATCCTGCTCACCGGCAGCAACCCGACGGCCAACCACCCGGTCGCGGCCACCTTCTTCAAGCAGGCCGCCAAGCGGGGCGTGAAGATCGTGGTGATCGACCCCCGCCGGCCGACGATCGCCGACTTCGCCGCCCACTACTGTCCCATCCGCAACGGCAGCGACGTGGCGTTCTACAACGCGGTGATGCACACCCTCGTCGCCGAGGACCTCATCGACCACGAGTTCATCGCGGCCCGGACCGAGAACTTCGACGCCCTCAAGGACACGGTGTTGAGCTACCCGCCCGAGCGGGTAGCCCCGGTCTGCGGCATCCCGGCCGACACCATCCGCGAGGTCGCCCGGCTGATCGGCACCTCGAAGAACCTGCTCGTCTTCTGGGGCATGGGGATCAGCCAGCACACCCACGGGACGGACAACGCCCGCTGCCTGATCGCCCTTTGCCTGCTCCGCGGCAGCGTCGGCCGGCCGGGGACCGGGCTCCACCCCCTCCGCGGCCAGAACAACGTCCAGGGTGCCTCCGACGCCGGCCTCATCCCGATCGCCTACCCGGACTACCAGCGGGTCGAGGACCCCGCGATCCGCCAAAAGTTCGAGGCCGCCTGGGGCGTCCCGCTCGACCCGGACCGGGGCCTCACCGTCGTCGAGATCATGCACGCCGCCCTCAAGGGCGAGGTCCGCGGGATGCTCATGCTCGGGGAGAACCCGTTCCTCTCCGACCCGAACATCAACAAGGTCCGCAAGGCGCTTTCGAGCCTCGAATTCCTGGCCGTCCAGGACATCTTCCTGACGGAAACCGCCGAGTTCGCCGACGTGGTGCTGCCGGCGTCGTCGTTCTTCGAGAAGCTCGGCACCTACACCAACACCGACCGGCGGGTCCAGGTCGGCCGGCCGGCCATCCCGACCCCCGGCGACGCCCGGCCCGACTGGCAGGTCCTGTGCGACCTGTCGGCCCGGCTCGGCTACCCGATGCCCTACCCGTCCCCGGCCGAGGTGTTCGCCGAGTTCGCCGGGCTGACCCAGAGCTACGCCGGGCTCACCCACGAGGTGCTGGGCGGTGGCGGGAAGGTGTGGCCTTATGTCCCGGCGAGCTGGTCCTCTTCGGCGACCGGTTCCCGACCGCCTCGGGGCGGGGGAAGTTCGTCCCGGCCGAGTACGCCGACGCCGCCGACCTGCCGGACGCCGACTTCCCGCTAGTGCTCAACACCGGCCGGGTGTTGGAGCACTGGCACACCGGGACCATGACCCGCCGCAGCTACGCCCTGGACGCCATCCGCCCGGACCCGTTCGTCGAGGTCCACCCGGACGACCTGTCGAAGCTCGGGATGGCCGACGGGCAGGAGCTGACGGTGCGGTCGCGGCGGGGGGCGATCCGGCTGCCGGCCAAGTCCAGTACGGGTGTGCAGCCGGGGGCGGTGTTCATCCCGTTCCACTTCCGGGAGGCGGCCGCCAACGTCCTAACCAACGACGCCCTGGACCCCTACGGCAAAATCCCCGAGTTCAAGTTCTGCGCCGTCCGGCTGGAAGCGTGACACCCCCCTCCCCCCTGCTTTTTTGTCGTTGCCGTCGCTTCGACCGAACCCGTGATAGAGAAACTACTTCGGCCACAACCTGCTCGCTGTTGTCACGCCGAGGCGGCATCGGTCGACCCGATTTTTGGCCTCAACTTGTTGATTCGTAACGGCTTGCATCTCGACCCCTCCGTTGCCGTATACGGCAACGGGCGCCAGCCACCCCATCCACCCGACCGTATATACTGTACACAATATCACATAATTCCGCGGGTGTCAACCCCGGCAGTGAATAGTTGTACCCCGGCCGCCTACCGGTCCGGGTGGCCGCCGAGGAACCGGACGAGCCGGTCGCGGTGGGAGTCGTCGGCCGGGTCGAGTTCGGCGCACCGCCGGGCCAACTCGACCGCCTCGTCCGTCTCCCGGCGGGTGGTGGGCATCTCAGCCAAACGGCTCCCGGCCGGCTAAGGCACCTCGGCCACTTCGCCGCCAGCTCGGGTGGCGAGGGCCGGCAAGATGTCGTCTGCCTGATAGGTGAGCAATCGGACCGAGCCGTCGGCGAAGAGGAAGTTCGCCCCGCCGGCGTGCTGCGACCAGAAGTGAAAAGCGTCACACGGATTGCGGATGTCGCCCGGTGTGTACCGGTAAGGGCCGGGTTGGCAGGACGGGGTCGATGTGACCTTTTCCCGGGCACCCAGGACCATTTCGGCCGAGCCTTCTTTGCCCTGGCCCCAGCCGCGATACCACCAGCCGAAGCGGAGGTTGTCGGCCGGCGGGCGTTCGCCGACCAACAGCGTGTTGCTCGTACCGTCCGTGATGTCGGTGAGCCCGACACGGGAGTCGGCGTACAGCACCCCGTCGCGGCGGAACTGGTCAGTGCCTTCGTTCCCCAGATACGAGGTGAACGTGAGCAGGGTGTGGGTGCCGACCAGCGGGCCGGGGAGCCGGCCGTCGGCCGGGCAGACGTACAACCGGACGGGGGTGCCGAGGAGCCGGTGGTGCGGGATGTGACCGTAGAAGTCGGTCGGGCTCGGGTCGGACCGGAACGCCTGCTCGACCTGGGCCCAGAGCGGGGCCTGCTCGATCTCCGGGAGGATGCGGGCGGTCCAACCCAGGTACGGGTACGCCGCCCGCTCCGGTCGTGTGGTCATGCCCGCGGGTAGGGTCCCGGTCGCGTCGTGCCGGTGGTGGAGGGCGAGGCCGACCTGCCGGAGGTTCGACTGGCAGCTCATCCGGGCCGCGGCCGCCCGCACCTGTTGGACGGCTGGGAGGAGGAGGCCGAGCAGAACGGCCACGATTCCGATGACGACCAGTACCTCGATCAGGGTGAAGGCCGGTCGGTGTGGGGGCCTCATGAGGTACTCCCGATCGGGGGCCGGCTTACGCGACCGCCCCGCGGGCCCGCCGCCGGTACACCACGACGGCCCCGACGACGATCACCACGGCTGCCGCGGCGAGGACGGTGTTCCGCCAGACCCGGCGTCGTTCGGCCGGTGGGTTGGCGATGTCCGCAGCCGCCAGGGTCAGGGCCTCGCGGGACGACTCGCTCAGCCCGGACCCGTTCCAGTAGCCGGCCACCCGGCTGATCCGCTCGTCCGTTACCCGCGTGCCCGGCGGCAGGTCGAGCCCGGCCAGCCCGAACTCGGCCGCGTCGGGCTCGACCCCGAGGTCCAGCCCGCTGATCGTGTACACGGCCTCGCTTTTCGCCCCGCCCCACGTCTCGCGGGTGACGACCCGGCTCGGTAGGGCGGCCCCGTCGTACTCCGACACGACCTCGCAGCGGGTGCTCGAACCGTCCGCGGGGTCGAGGTAGGCGAATTTGGGGACCCGGAACCCGTCGATCGGCTCGACCCAGTAGTGGCGTACGGAGCCCGACCTGTGGACCGCCTGCACGTGCCAGGCCGGCCGGCCGGCGACCTCCTCCCGGCCGATCAAGCTGACCACATAGTCCGGGGTCAGACCCAAGGCCTGGTCGAGTGTCCCGTAGACCGACGGGTAGCGGCACACCCCGAGAGTGCGGACATCGAAGCAGAGGTAGGGCGCACCTTTGGTGTCGTTCCGGATGGCGGCCTGCCCGGCCTCGTCCGCGTAGTCCACCAACTGGCTGCCGTCATGGACGGATCGCTGGACGATGTGGACCAACTCGCCTACCCCGGCTGCGGCCGCCGCCCGGACGTCGTTGTTGAGGGCGGCCAAGCGGCGGCTCTTCTCCTCCTGGTTGGGCGGGTTGATCATGAGGGTGATCTGCCGCTGGGTGAACTTCCGCTTGTCCCGGTCGAAGCGCACCTCGTACTGAACCGGCTCCGGCGACGACTCGGTCTTGCCGCCGCGCGTTTGCGTCAGCGTCGATGTCATCCGGAACGCGCCGTGAACCCCCTCCCGGGCCTGCCGCACGCCGCGGAGAAGAGCCACCGGGTCCGGATCCGGTTCCGCCCGGACGCAAGCCGGGGCGAGAACGGCGAGGAGGACGCCGAGGGCGGTTCGGTGAAGGCTGGTCATCGATGGCTCACGGGTTGTTCGTCATCGGCCCGGGCGGGCTTTGTCGGCCCGCCCGGGCAAGGCCGCGTCGGTGTGTGTCCCACTACGGTTTCGGGCAGGGCGCCCCGGTCGGCTTCTTCTCGGAGTGCCAAACGGCACCGGCCTTGCTGTACGTCTTACACTCCCCATCTTCCCACTTGCAGGTGGCGTCTTGGTAACAGTTGGCCAGCGGCTTGTTGCACTGCATGTCGGTCTTCGTGACGCAGCCGGTCGGGAATTCGACGACCCACACCGCGCCCGACGTGTTGGCATTCTTGCAGGAGGCCTCCGTATCCTGACCCAGACACAGTACCTTGCCGCTGACACACCCCCCGGTGGCCGACGACTCGGTCTCGTGCGGGCACACCCCGGGGCCGCCGATCGGGTCGGCCAGCAGCCGGGGGGTCGAGGTGCCCAGCAGGACGGCCCCACCGAGGACGGCGACCGCGCCCAGGGCGGTTCGCGTGTAGCCCCACATCGATGACCCTCCCTCATGGCTGGAGGCGGTACACCGGGATGACGACCTCGCGGCCCTCGCCCGGGTCGGCCTCCGGTCGGACGCGGAACCGGACCGCGCCGTTCGGTGTCCCCCCACCGCCGACCGGGGGTACATGAATCGTCAAACGGTGACGGGTCGGCGACTCCCTCGTCACCGCGACCCGGACCGGCCCATCTGCCGTCGCGGCATCGACGACGATCGGGGCGTTTCCGGTCACGACCATTTCCCGCGAAACCTCCCCTCGCGCATCCGCCCCGACCACGACCTCCCGCGGGCTGACCGTGACCGGGGGGCGGAAGTAGACCCGGCTGAGCGCCGTCACGGCCGGCCGCAGCCGGCTGGTGGTGCGGATGTTGATGGGCGACTCGACCCGCCCGGGCTGGACCAGCCCCCGGCCGGTGAACACGACCTCAATCTGGTAGTCCCCCTCGGCGCTGCGATCCGGCAGCAAGCGGGCCGAAAAGGCCGGGTGTTGTGCGGTCACGTCGAGGACCCGCACGTCGGGCAGCCGGTGCGGGCGGAGGCGGATGATCCGGGCTACCGGGTCGTCGGCCGTGACGACCCCGAAGTCGGTCGTCAGCGGCCGCACCCAGTAGTCCGGGCGGACGGCGGCCGTCACCACCAAGTCGCGGAACACGTTGGGCGGGGCGTCGCTCCCGGCCCGGCGGCAGGCCAGGGTGATGCGGCCGATGATCTCGACATCGTTGTCCCCGGTCTGGAGGGTGACGGGGACGGCGATCTCCCCGCCGGGGGGCACCACCCGCCCGCTGATGCCGCCAATGGTCGTGCATCCGCAACTGGAGGTCGTCTCAGCCACCTCGATCGGCTCCCGGCCGCGGTTCGTGACGACGAACTCGTGGGTCAGCTCCTCGTTCTGACCGACCTCGCCGAAGTGGTACAACTGCTCGGTCGCGACGACCTCCCGGGTCAACTCGGTCGCCTGTTGGAACACCTTGGCCCCGGCGCCGGCGGCCAGGACCAGGGCCCCCGCGACGGCCACCCAGTCCGAGGCCCGGCCGACTGCCGGCCGGCTGGCCGGGCGGAGGCAGACGAGGACGGCCACCACCGCGAGGTCGAAGAGGAAGGTGTAGAGGGGGTCGACGGCGATGTGCCCGAGGCACCCGCAGGACGACTCGCCCGCGACGACTTTAGTGAAGGCGACTGCCGCGAACACGGCGAAGCAGCCGACCGTCACGACCCGGGCCGCTCGCGGGAAGGCGCCGCTGAACAGCCAGCCACCGAGGAACAGCTCGAACACGACCGCGGCGAGGGTCAGCCACCAGGCCGACGACGCCCGGCCCGGGTCGATGCTCGTCCCGGCCAGCGAGATCGCTTTCGCGACGCCCGCGAAGACGAGGACGGACCCGCACAGGAAGGCGACGATGCGAGATGCCATGACACGGAGGCGGCTCAGAGTCCGGGCGACGATGGCCGTCCTTCTAACTCCCGACGGTACAGGTCGGATTTCGAGCAGTCAAGCCCCGGCGCCCAGATTTTCTGTGAGAGTTGGCCCCGGCGTATGCCGCGGGAAAGCGATTCGGAAGAGGTCTGGCGGCGGCCGGGGGTCAGCCGACGTAGATGCCGTCGAGCGTGACCGGGTCGGCGAACGGGCTCTGGAGCGGGGTGGCCGGGGCCCCGAACTGGGCCGCCGGGATCACCCGGGTGATGCCGTTCTGCTTGCCGCCGCCGGCGACCAGCAGCTCGGCCCGGCCGTCCGCGTCCAGGTCCCGGGCCAGGATGCGGATGCCGTTGCGGTCGTTCGGGTCCAGCGCGAAGAAGTCGGCCATCGCCGGCAGGGCGGCCACGTCCGCCCCGGGGTTCTGCACCAACTGCTTCCCGCCGACCACCCGGACCCGCGGCCCGCCGGAGGTCCCGGTGCTGTACGCCAGGTCGGCGTACCCGTCGGCGTCGAAGTCGGCGGCGGTCACGAACACCCCGCTCCGCAGCCGCGAGTCGAGGGCGAAGAAGTCCGGGACCAGCCGGTCGGCCCGGCCGGCGGCCAGGCCCGCCCCGGTGTAGACGGCCACCCGCGGGCCGCCGCCGGTGCCCGCCCCGACGACCAGGTCGGCCGCCCCGTCCCGGTTCACGTCGGCCATCGCCACCCGGCTGCCGCCGCGGAAGACCGGGTCGCCGAAGGCCATCACGTCGGCCGCCAGGACCAGCCCGGCGGGGGCCAGCTTGAAGATGCTGACCCGGTTGCCGCCGCCGGCGTCGGCCGACACCGCCAGTTCGGCCTTCCCGTCCCGGTCCACGTCGCCGGCGGCCAGGTAGGCCCCGCCGGTGAACCCGTCGAGCACGGTCGTCGGGCCGGCCAGGTCGCCCCCGGACGCCCCGCTGACGACCCGGACCCGGGCGGCCGGCCCGGCCCCGGTGGTGAACGCGAAGTCGGCCGTCCCGTCCCCGTCGAAGTCGGCCACCACCGACCGGACCACGCCGGTGTAGCCGGGGAACGGGACGAACCGGTCGCCGGCCGCGGCCAGCTTGCCGCCGCCGGCGGTGAACACCTGGGCCGACCCGTCCCGCGGGCCGGTCAGCACGGCCAGCCGGGTCCCGGCCCTGGGGGCGGACCCCAGGAGCGGGCTGCCGAGCGGGACCGGGACGACCGGCGGCGGGGACGGGCCGGGGCCGTACCCGTCCGGCACCCCCGGGACCCCGGACACCCGCCAGCCGATGTCCCGGAGGGCGGCGTAGTCGAGGGCGGTGAAGGCGACCCGGACGCCGGTCGGCAGGTGCGGGTCGAGGCTGGCGTTCACCCGGTCGTCCCAGTGGGCCCCGTCCGGGCCGAGCGGGACCGGGCGGCCGTACACCGCCGCCGCGGCCGGCCCGGCGAACGACCCGTTGGCCGAGTAGGCCTTCCACCCCGGGGCCGTCCCCAGCCCGAGGACGTGGCCCAGTTCGTGGACGGCGACCGAGTACAGGTCGACCTGGCCGGGCCGCAGGCCGGCGGCCGACCCCCCGGCGTACCAGTTGGTGCCGGTGTCCAGGGTCAGGCTGCCGCCCCAGAGGGTGAACCCGGGGCCCCGGCTGGCCAGGGCGTCGAGCCACTCCCGGGACCCGCCGGCCTGGTACCCGCCGAACCCGCCGAACCCGGCCTCGGCCCCGCCGACCGGCCGGCCGCCGGCGTAGACGACGACCGTGTTGGCCGGCAGGGCCAGGTTGGGGACGGCCGCCTGTCGGCCGTCGGCCGGGTTGAAGAAGGTGGCGGTGAAGGAGTTGGCGCCGCCCGGGACGAGGGGGGCGAGGGGGGCGTCGAGGCGGGCGCCGAGGTCGTCGGCGGCCTGCCGCAGGACCGCCCGCCGGGCCGGGTCATTGAAGAACCCGCCGGCGTCGAACCGGTAGTCGAAGAGGATGGTCAGGGCCGGGCAGTCGCGGGCCTCGAGCGGCTCGACGGCCAGCCGGCGGCGGGTCGTGGTGTGCGTCACAGGTGCGTCCCGCGGGCCGGGGGGCGCAGTCCGTCGCGCGAGGCCGGCCCGGGTGGGGGTGGTCGTCCGTGCCCGGCGGCGGGGCCGGGGGTCTGGGCAGGTCGGGTCGGCTGCGGCTAGTGTCCGGACCGACCCGGGTGGTTGCAACGGAAATCCGCGTGAAGCGTCATATTCATGCGGCACCGAATCGGCGTATCGTTCCGGCAACAACGCCCGGCGCGCAGCCGCGACGCTCCCCGGGCGGGGTCGCCGGGTCGGGGTCACGGGCCGCGGGTGAACCGGTTGGGCTTGAGCTAACAAGTAGAACGGAACGGCCGAGAGTGCCAGTCGCGCGGGCCAAATCGGTCGGCCCCGGGGCGGGGACCTTGCGGCCTGGGTAAAGATCGTGGGCCGGCGCGAACCGGGGGCCGGGCTTTTCCGCCCGCCGCCTTACAACCCCCCGCCCGGCCGCTACACTATCCCGACGGTTTCCGCCCACGCCGCCCGCCGCCCCGGCCGCCTCCGGCCCGGGGACGGGCGGCCGTCCGACCCCCGAGGCACCCCAGACGGGCCCCGCCATGCCGACCCCGAGCCGCACCCCCGCCCCGATGTCCGGCGCCGACATCCTGGTCGAGAGCCTGATCCGGCACGGGGTCGAGGTCGTCTTCGCCTACCCGGGCGGGGCGAGCATGCCGATCCACCAGTCGCTCACCCGGGTCCAGGACCGGCTCCGGACGATCCTGCCGCGGCACGAGCAGGGCGGCGGGTTCATGGCCCACGGGTACAGCCGGACCACCGGCAAGGCGTCGGTGTGCATGAGCACGTCCGGCCCCGGGGCGACGAACTTCGTGACGTGCATCGCCGACGCCAAGATGGACTCGATCCCGCTGATCGCCGTCACCGGGCAGGTCAGCACGAAGGTGCTCGGCAACGACGCCTTCCAGGAAACCCCGATGGTGGAGATTTGCCGGGGGATCACCAAGCACCACTACCTGCTAACGCGGGTCGAGGACGTGGCCCGGGTGATGAAGGAGGCGTTCCACATCGCCACCACCGGGCGGCCCGGGCCGGTGCTCATCGACGTGTGTAAGGACGTGCAGGTCAACACGACGGTGCCGGACTGGGACGCGGCGATGGACCTGCCGGGCTACAAGCCGGTGCGGCACGCCAGCCGGGCCGAGCTGGAGCCGGTCGTCGCGGCCATCCGGGCGAGCAAGAGGCCGTTCATCTACGCCGGCGGCGGCATCACCCACTCGGGGGCCGCCGCGGAACTCAAGGAGTTGGCCGAGCTGACCGGCATCCCGGTCGGGCTGACGCTGCACGGGCTGGGGAACTTCCCGGCCGACCACTACCTGTGCCTCCAGATGCTCGGGATGCACGGGACGGTGTACAGCAACTACGCGATCAACGAGGCCGACCTGCTGCTGGCCCTGGGGGTGCGGTTCGACGACCGGGTGACGGGCAAGCTCTCCGAGTTCGCCAAGCACGGGCGGATCGTGCACGTGGACATCGACAGCTCGGAGATTCACAAGAACAAGTTCGCTCACGTCCCGGTCCACGGCGACGTGAAGGCGGCCATCCGCGACCTCAACGCGATACTGAAGGAAGACGCCAACGCCGACCTCGTCGGCGGCGGGCGGTACGCCGACTGGATGCGGCAGATCGACGCCTGGCGGGAGGCCGAGCCCTTGCGGGCGGCCGACGCCCCGAACGCCATCCTGCCGCAGTACGCCATCAAGCGGCTGTACGAAATCCTCCGCGACCGCGGGCAACTGGACAAGACGATCGTGAGCACCGGGGTCGGCCAGCACCAGATGTGGGCGGCCCAGTTCTTCCACTTCAACCGCCCGCGGAAGTGGGTGACCAGCGGCGGGCTGGGGACGATGGGGTTCGGGCTGCCGGCGGCGATCGGCTGCAAGGTGGCCTTCCCGGACCACCTGTGCATCGACATCGACGGGGACGGCAGCTTCCTGATGAACGTGCAGGAGCTGGCGACGGCCTATGCCGAGAAGATTCCGGCCAAGGTGCTGCTCTTGAACAACCAGCACCTGGGGATGGTGATGCAGTGGGAGGACCGGTTCTTCGCGTCGAACCGGGCGCACACGTACCTGGGGGCCGGTCCGGACCACGCCCCGTACCCGGACTTCGAGCGGATCGCTGAGGGGTTCGGGGTGAAGGCCCGGAGCATCGCGGCCAAGGACGACCTGGACGCTGCACTCATCGAGATGATCGAGTCGCCCGGGCCGTTCGTCCTGAACGTCCACGTCCCGCACCAGGAGCACGTCCTGCCGATGATCCCGGCCGGGATGACGGTCAAGGACATCATCAAGGCGTAGCGACTTGAGCAGCGGCCGGCGGGCGTCGCCCGAGGGGTCCGCTCTCGCGGCGTGAGGCTGCGAGCGGCTTCGCAGGCTCATCATCGGCTCGGCGGTGGCGCAGGGGTGGCGGAAGCCGGGTCACACCGATGACCGAAACCGAGTGGACGACGGCCCGGCACTCCGACGACCTGCTCCGGTTCATCGAGCCGCGCGCCTCGGACCGGAAGCTGCACTACCTCGACATCGCGTGTGCTCGCCGGGTAGCCCCGTTACTGCCGTGCCCAGCCAGTCTGGAGGGGGTCGGTGTCCTGGAGCGGTTCGTCGAGGGGCTGTGCGGCACGGACGCGCTCTCGGAGTTGAGCTGGTGGATCGAGGGGGCGGTGTTCAACGCGGAGGCCGGGAACGTTCCGTGGCTCCATGCCATCGAGCAACTTCCCGTCCCGCTCTTGACCGAACTCGCGGCCAACCCCGATTACACGGTCTCGAGCGTGCGAGACCTCCTCACCTCGGCGGCGTCCTTCGTGGACAGGATCGTGAGCCCGGTGCCGTGGGAGCGGCGGTCGCGGGACTGGCCACGCGGCCCGCCCGGCAGCCTATTCCGCCCCGTGTCGCTGGTCCACGAGGTATTCGGCAACCCGTTCCGCCCAACGGCGTTCAGGGGGCAGTGGCGCACGGGGGCCGTCATGGCTCTCGCCCGCGGGATGTACGAGACCCGAGACTTCGCGGTGATGCCGATCCTGGGGGACGCCCTCGAAGACGCGGGGTGCGATGGCGAGGATATGCTCGGCCACTGCCGCGGGCCGGGGCCGCACGTTCGTGGCTGCTGGGTGGTGGACCGGGTGCTCTGCAAGAAGTAGCATCAGAGGCCGAACCAGACGCCGCACCGGACCCGGCCCGCCCGTCGGTTCTGGGACTTCGTAGCTCCCGGAGCAGGCCGGCCAGATGAACTGGGTGGTTCGGTGGCCGGAGGCTCCCAGGTGAGCGTCGCCAGAAGTTGGGACCGAATCTTCGCCTGGTACGACGCGAACACGCCCGCCGGGTCGCTCGCAGCGAATCCGGGGGCGGCCGAGGGGCAGCTCGCGGAACTCGAGTCGCTCGTCGGCACTCACCTGCCGGACGACCTCCGGGAGTCGTACCGGCTGCTCAACGGAACCCGCCGGGGGTGGCTCCTGTACCACGGCTCGCTCCTCCCCTTGAAGGGGATCGCGGCCGAGTGGCAAAGGTGCCGGGATTGGCAGGTGGAAGGGGGCTACGGGCTGGGCCCGGACTACCAGCCCCGCCAGTTGGAGAGCCCCGAGATCAAGCCGGTCTGGTGGAACCCCCTGCGGCTGCCGATCACGGACAACGGCGGCGGCGACCCGGTGACGCTCGACCTGGACCCCGCCGCCGGCGGCACCCGCGGCCAGATCATCCGCGTGTCACACGAGGTCGGCCCCGTCAGCCTACTCGTCCGGCCCGGCGGGCCGATCCGGCCCCGCCGCCGGGCGGACCAGCCGTCCCTCTGGGACGAGGACGGCGAGGCCGATCCGCCCGCGGTCGGCACAGGCATGGCGGGGTGGTTGGCGCAGATCGCCGACGAGTTGGAGGCGGGCGTCCACGCCTACTCCGAGAGCAGCATGATGGTCTGCCCGGTCGCCTGGGGCCGGTCTTAGCTCGGCGGGATCCACGCCATCGAAGCAGTCGCGTTCCGGCGGGCGGAACTGGTATGATCGGTGGCATGTTCGCCACCACCCGTTGGAGCCTCGTGGCCGCGGCCGCAGACCCGGCCGACCCGCAGACCCGGGCCGCCCTGGCGGCTCTGTGTACCGCCTACTGGTATCCCGTCTACGGGTACGTCCGCCGCCGGGGCCACGACCACCACGCTGCCCAGGACCTGACCCAGGCGTTCTTCGCCCGGCTCCTGGAGAAGAACGACCTGGCCGCGGCGGACCAGACCCGCGGCCGGTTCCGGGCGTTCCTCCTGGCCGCCTGCCGGCACTTCCTGCTCAACGAGCACGACAAGGAGTCGGCCCGGAAGCGGGGCGGCGGCCGCCACCGCCTGTCGCTCGACTTCGGCGACGCCGACGGCCGGTTCACCCGCGAGCCGGCCAGCGACGAGACGCCGGAGCGGGCGTTCGACCGGGAGTGGGCCCTGGGCCTGCTCGACCGGGCGGTCGGGGAGTTGAGGCGGGAGTACGAGGAGTCCGGCCGGGCCAAGCTGTTCGCCGCCCTGAAGGACACCCTCCTGGGCGGGGGCGACGTGGCGTATGCGGACTTGGCCGGGCAGCTCGGGATGACCGAGGGGGCGGTGAAGGTGGCCGTGCATCGGCTGCGGCAGCGCTACCGCGACCGGCTGCGGTCGGCGATCGCCGACACGGTCGCTTCGCCGGACGAGGTGGACGACGAGGTCCGGGACCTGTTCGCGGCGCTGGGGTAGAGCGGGAAGACCCCACCCCCCTAACCCCCCTCCCCCGCGGGGGGAGGGGGGGCCGGAGAAGACCCCACCCCCCGGCCCCCTCCCCCCAGGGGGGAGGGGGGACCGGAGGGAAGGCGGTCGGCTCGGGGCTTCCTCCCCCTCTCCGCTGCGGGGAGGGGGCCGGGGGGTGGGGTCGGGAAGTTTTCCTGTAACCTTCCGCTCGGCCCGCTTCACACCGGGGTAGGAAACCCGCACCCGCCCCGGAGGCCGACCCGTGAACCCGTCCGCCATCGACCCGTCATTCGGCCCCCAGTTCACCCCGGGCTTCGTGCTCGCGGCCGTTGTGGTCCTCAGCATCCTGTTCCTGCTCGTCCGCGACCTTCTCTTCCGGCCCCGGGCCGCCCGGCCGGCGGCCCCCGCCCTGCCGGCCGCCGGGCCGAACGCCGTCCAGCAGGTGTTCGCCGGGTGCGGGCTGTTCGTCCTGGTCCCGGTCGGCCTCTTGGTGGTCGCCGTCGGCCTGCCGGCCTGGCAGAGGCGGACGCTGGCCGGCCCGCCGCCCGGCCCGGTCGAGTACGTCGTTTTAGCCGCGGTGGTGGTCGGATACCTGGCCGTCCTCCGCAAGCTGTTCCGGGTGCTGACCGCCCGGACCGGGGCGGCCGCCACGCCCGCCGCGGTCCCGCCGGCCCCGTCTCGGTTCACACCGCGCGAGCGGCGGTTCATCGCCTTCGCCGTCCCGTTCGGGCTGATGGTCGTTGCCGTCGCCGCGATGCTCTGGTTCGCCGCGGCGAGGTCGGACGAGGACCCGTACGGGTTCCGCCGGATGCCCGGGGTGGCGCTCGTCGTGTGCGGCGGGCCGATGCTGCTCGCGGCGGTCCTGATGTACCGGCTCAACAAGTGGGCGTACCCCGAGTGGTGGGCCCACCGGAACCGCCTCCTGTACCCGGACGCCGGGCCGAAGCCGGCCGTCGTCGCGGCGGTGGCCGACGTGCCGGCCCCGGCCCGGCCGTGCCCGCGGTGCGGGCAGTTCATC
>JAIEQO010001044.1 GCA_019747655.1 Gemmataceae bacterium
CGCGGGTTCCCGCCGGTCGCGGCCGGGTTCCTCCGCCGGCACGCCGACCTCCTCCCGGCCGGTAAGGCGGCCGCCCGCCGGGCGGCCTGAGCCCCCGCCCCGTCCCTCTCCCGGACGGGCCGGCCTGGTCATGCACCGTCCGTGCAGCACGGCCGACCAATTCCCGACTCGACTTACACGCCCTCCACCGACCCGCGGGTCACCGACTCGGAGTCCGGACCGAGCCCGCGAGCCTCGACGGCGGGCCGTGTCGGGCCCCGGGGCACGGCCCGACCACAAAGGCAACCCGGACGACACGCCGACCCGTACCCTCCGGCGCGCGGGCGACCGCGGGGCTGACCAGTCGTTCGTCGGCCCGGCCACCGACACCCCCGGCAGCCTGACCAGGGCATAGATCGGTGGCGTCACAGCTCGACGACGATCCGGCGAGCCAGCCGCTTCTCCAACCGGCCGTCGGCCCCGAGCAGGAAGTACACCCGGATGTCGCCGACTTAGAAGAACCCGCGGCCGATGCGGTGGATGATGCCGACCACGGCCCCGCTGTACCGGCCGATGTCCGGCAGGGCTTCGAGGTGGGGGCAGTACCCGGCCGGGTTGGCGGTGAACGAGAACGGGATGCCCCGTTCGGTCAGCCGGGACTCGACCTGCTCACGGGACGGGCCGGCCGGAAGGGATTCATCGATCTGCCGCTCGACCTCCTCCACCGCGTGGTCGTCCGACGAGCGGAGATGACCAGGCATACACCGAGCAGGACCGCCGGGACGAGCAGGAGTGCCGCAACGACTGAACGCCTCATCGCGTCCACCGGTGAGCCCGCGGCGGCCGCTCACGAGACCGTGAGCGGAGCAGGGTTTACCCGATGGTACACGACGGACGGAACGGCTACGAGTCGCAGGGACGGGGGCGGGGGTCAGCTCGCCTTGGCCAGCATCCGGCCGAGCCAGCCGTCGCCGTCGGGCGGGGTCGCCCAGTCCGACGCGGCCGGCGGGCCGCCGGGGGCCGGGTCCGGCTCGACGAGCTCGTTGGCGAACCCGGCCGACGGGTCGACCTTCCCGGCCGCCGTCTTGATCTCCAGCCCGACCGCGAACGGGGCGTCCCGGGTCTTCCGCAGGAGGACGTTGATGGTGCTATTGGGGACGGGAGACTTCTCGAGCCACGGGAGGTTGTTGTCGATCTTCCCGGCGTCCAGGACGGTCGGGTGGTGGGCGGCGTTGGTCAGGACGTTCCCGGCCTCCTTCGGCCCGCCGAACCACACGTCGAGCAGGTCGTACCCGTTGGCCGCGGCCAGCTCCCGGAACAGCAGGGCGTCGTAGGTGAAGTACCCGTGGTTGATGAACCCGGTGGCCGGGACCTGGTGGAAGATGTACCCGCCGACGGCGGCCGCGTCGTGGATCACCCGGAGCGAGTTGAACTGGTTGACCACGTGCTCGGTGGTGCCGAAGTTGACGACCAGGTCGAACGTCCCCCGCCGGGCCCGGGCCAGGGTGTGGACGTTCAGGTCGAACTTGTGGGCGACCCGGGCGGTCACCATGTCCAGGGCGTCGTACCCGACCGAGGTCGGGTCGAGGGCCTCGCTCAGGAACAGCGTCGGGGTGGTCGGGTGGGCGTTCAGGGTGGACCGGTAGGCGTACTCGGCGGCCAGACCGGGCCGGTCGGCCGGCGGCAGGGTGCAGCCGAACCGGTCCCACACCCACTCGATGTCGGCGGCCGTGGCGTCGATCAGGCACGACTCCCCGATGTCGAGGAGGCGGCCGCCCGGCCGCACCCGGTCGGTCTCGGCCAGCCACTTGAAGTAGCTCATCCCGCAGCCCATCGGGGCGTCCTCGCAGGGGTGGTCGGGCGGCGGCCGTCAGGCGGCCCGGCCGGCCGGGGGGTCTAGCGTCGCCGGGAACGCCGGGGCCGTCAACCCGAGTACATCCCGGAGCCGGGCCGCGTCCAGGGCGGTGTGGGCCGGGGCCGCCTCCGGCGGCAGCCCCTTGTCCGCGAACGACGTTTCCCGGACCAGCCCGGCCGCCGCCCCGACCCGGGCGGCTACCCGCCGGGCCAGGTCGGCGTAGGTCAGGTCGGCCGCACCGGAGACGTGGAACACCCCGCCCGGGCGGGCCTCGCCCACCCGGGCCAGGACCCGCGTCACGAAGTCCAGCGGCACCGGGGCCAGGACCATGTCCCGGAAGGCCTCGACCGGCTCGCCGCGGGCCAGTACCTCGGCCCACCCGCGGACCAGCGGCCAGTCCGCCGGGACCACCTTCGTCAGCCGCACCACCGTCGCCCCGCCGGCCGCGAGCAACTCGCGTTCGACCGCCGCCTTCTGCCGGCCGTACTCGGTCCGCGGGCGCGGCGGCTCGTCCTCCCGGCGGAACGGCACTGCACCGTCGAACACTTGATTGGTCGATAGGAAGACGAGGTGGGCCCCGCGGCCGCGGAGTCGGTCGGCCAAGTCGAGCGTCCGGGTGACGTTCACGGCCGCCGTCCCGGCCGGGTCGCGGCGGCAGGCCTCCACCGAGGTGACGGCGGCACACAGGTACGCCACCGACACCCGCCCGGGGAGCTCCCAGGACGCCGGATCGGCGGCGAGGTCGAGCGGCCGGCCGGCCCCGCCCGGGCGGCGCGACGTGCCGACCGCGGGGCGGCCGTCGGCCGCGAGCCGCGCGAGCAACGCCCGGCCGATCTGCCCGTCGGCCCCGACCACCAGCTCACACCCGTCGGCCACCGGCACCCCTCCTGGTGGCACAGGCATACTTGCCTGTGCAGCCCTCAAGCCGCGTGGCGGTACTCCAACGACTGCGTCTGGATGGCAGCCCAGTTGGCGTTCACCCAATCGACCACATCGCCCAGCCCCTCGTCGAGCGAGACCGACGGCTTCCAGCCCAGCTCGGCCCGCGCCTTCGTCGAGTCGATGACGTAGGCGGCGTCCTGCCCCGGCCGCTCGGCGACGGTCTTGACGCCGTCCTCGAACCGCTTGCCGAGCCGGTCGCAGATGGTCTGGACCACGTCCCGGACGGCGACCCCCTGGTCCGGCGACAGGTGGTACAGCTCGCCGACGCGGCCGCGCTCCAGGACGGCCTTCTCGCCCCGCGACACGTCGCGGATGTGGATGTACGACTTCACGGCCTTGCCGCCGCCGTGCAGCTCGATCGTCTTGCCCATCTTCAGGTAGATGGCCGACCGCGGGATGATCTTGAAGAGCTGCTGCCGGGCCCCGTAGACGTTGGTGGCCCGGACGGTCAGGAGCGGGAAGCCGAACTGCTTGGCGTAGGTCTTGAGGAGCTGGTCGGCGGCCGCCTTCGACGCCGCGTAGGGCGTGCTGGGGTTCAGCGGCGACTCCTCCGTCACCGTGCCGACGCAGGTGCCGTAGGCTTCGGGCGAAGAGATGTGCACGTACCGCCTCAGGTACGCCTGCTTCCGCAGGTGGTTGACCAGGAACGACAGGGCCACCGTGTTCGTCTGGAACCAGTGCTCGGGGTGGTCCCAGCTCGGGGCGACCTCGCTCTGGGCGGCGAAGTTGACGACGGCGTCGGGCCTCACGTCGTCCAGCAGGGACAGGATTTTCCCCATGTCCCGGTTCATGTCGAGGGCGTGGTAGCGGTACTTCGACAGGTCCTTGCGGTTGCGGTACTTGAGGAACAGCCCGGACCGCTCCGGCGACCGGCTGACCCCGACCACGTTGTACCGCGGGTCGTCCAGGAGCAGGTCGACGAAGTCCTGCCCGGAGAACGAGTTCGCCCCGAGAACCACGACCGTGCTCATGCGACCTTCCGTGTCGGACTGGGGGGAAAGATGGCTGCGAGAGCCGCCCGGGCCTTGGCCAACTGGTTCGCCTTGCGGGCCTCCTGCTCGGCCACCGTCCCGGCGAACGCCCGGCGGTTCAGGCCGACCGGCAGGAACTCGTTGAGCATGATGCACACCCACTTCACCCGGTAGACGGGCCGCAGGAGGGTGGCCCGGGCCAGATGCACGGCCGGGGCGGCGAACTCGGCGGCCACGCCCCGGGCGAACCGCTCGAACGCACTGGCTGGAGCGGGCACGGCCGGCTGGCAGAAGAAGTCGCAGACCAGCTTGGCCGGGTCGTCCCACCCGGCGTACTCGAAGTCGAGGAAGCGGAGCCGGCCGTCGTGGGCGAGCAAGGCGTTGTGGAAGCCGAAGTCGGACGGCGACGGGCACCGGTCAGCCGCTTCGAGCGGCCGGTCGAGGGGCAACCCGTAGGCCCCGGCGTTCCGCCGGGCGTCGGCCACGACCTGCCGCCAGGCGGGCACCAACTCGGCGTCCACGAACCCGGCGGCGGTCTGGTCCACCGCCCCGCCGACGGCGAACGTCCGCAACCGGCTCACCCGCCGCTCGACGGTGGCCAGGTGGTCGGACAGGCGGAAGCACGACTCCGAGGCGTCCGGCAGTCCGGCGGCCCGGTCCTTCGCGCGGCGGAGGAGCCGGAAGAATGCCAGCGCCTGATCGACGGCCGGCTCGCCCGCGGTCGTCCCGTGCAGCGCCCGGCCGTGCACGAACTCGAACAGCCCGAGCCCGGCCTCCGGGTCGGCGGCCAGCGGCTCCGGGATGCACCGGACCCCGGCGTCCCAGGCGAACCGGGCGAACGCCCACTCGGCCCCGAGCCGGTCCCGCGGGTCGTCCGGGTGGCGGAAGTACGACTTCAGCAGGAACGTCCCGGCCCCGGCGTCGAGCCGGAAGACGCGGTTGTTGGCCCCGCCGGCGAGGGGCGTCAGGCCGTGGACCGGCCCGACGCCGGCTCGCCCGGCCAGCGCGTCGGCGGCCGGCAGGTCTAGGCGGCCCATCGCGCCCCCTTCCCGCCCAGCACCACGGCGGCGACCTCGGCCCACCCCTGCACCCGGATGACGCCGTCGGTGTCGGGGTTGGCCCCGGCCGGGTCGAAGAGAATTTTCCAGGGCCGCGAGGGGAACGCCGGCTCGGCCAGGAACTCGGGCAGGTCGTCGACGAACACGTCGCAGCCGAGCTGGCCGATGCGGTCGAGCTTCGCTTGTTTCGTCAGTTCGAGGTAGACGGACTCCGGCGACAGCCCGGTGCTGGCGGTGTCGTAGAAACCGTGGGCGGTGAGGAACGTGTGGGCGGCGCGGTGGAGGTCGTAAGGCGGACCGAGGTACGGGTGCTTCGTCTTGTGGCTGACGACGGCCACCTTCACGCCGGCCTCGCGGCAGTCGGCCAGGAACTCCTTCACCCCGGCGAACGGCTCGGCGTCGGAGATGCGTGGCCCGTACCCGACCCCTTGCATCTCGGTCCAGGCCGGCTCCTTCCCGATCGCCCGGAGGTGGTCGCGGACGGCCCCCTTCGTGGCCGGGACGTGGTCCGGCAGGAGGCCCAGCTCGCGGGCCAGCCGGTGGAACAGCCGGTCGTAGCAGACGATCGTGTTGTCGAAGTCGAGGCCGACCAGCACGGGAAATCCCTTCCCTGGGACCGCGGCCGTCCCGGCCGCTCGGTTGGGGCGGGCGGAACGCCCGCGCTCCCAAGAGCTATGCCGCTTTCGCCGTAACGGCCGCCTCGGCGTTGATCGCCAACAGCGGCCGGGCGGCCCGGCCGTGTTCCAGGTCGTCGAGGGCGGCGTTCACGTCGGCGAGCCCGTAGCTCCTGCTCAGTAGCGGTTCGAGGTCGAGCCGGCCGGCGGCCAGGAGCTTGGCGTACCGCGGGTAGTCACGGTCCGGGACGTTGTCCCCGCCCCAGGTGCCGAGCAGCCGCTTGCCCATGTTGAACTCGCGGGGGTCGATGTCGAGCCGGTCGCCGAAGCGGGCGTTGCCGACCACGACCGCCGCCCCGCCCTGGTGGCGGACGCAGGCCAGCGCCTGCCGCATCACGGCCGGCCGGCCGGTCGCCTCGATGGCGAAATCGGCCCCCCCCTTGCAGAGCTTGAGTATCTCCGCGACCGCGTCGGCCGCTTTCGAGTTGATCGCGTGCGTCGCCCCGAGCTTCGTCGCCGTGGCCAGCTTGTCCGGGTTCACGTCAACCGCCACGACCGGCGTGCAGCCGGCGAGAGCCGCTGCGGCGATCGCGCACGACCCGATCCCCCCGGCCCCGAAGACGACCACGCTCTGCCCCGGCCGCGGCTGGGCGGTGTTGAACACGACCCCGGCCCCGGTCGGGACGGCACAGCCGACGAGGGCCGCCAGCCGCATCGACAGGCCGTCCGGCACGACGGTCAGCCGGTTCTCGCTGATAACGGAGTACGTCGCAAAGGTGGTGATGCCGCCGGCGTTGACCTTCTTGCCGGCCCAGTCGTAGACCGTCCCTGGGACGTCGGCCCCGGACCCCTTGATCCAGGAGAGGATGACCTGTTCGCCGGGCTTGACCTTGGCGACACCCGGGCCGCACTCGCGGACGTATCCGCTGCCCTCGTGGCCGAGGCAGTGGGGGAGGAACTTGTCCTCGCCGCGGTGGCCGCGGGCCTCGCCCACCTGGGTGTGGCAGACGCCGCTGTACGCCACCTCGACGAGGACCTGGCCGGGCTTGAGGGTGGGGACGTGCAGGTCGGCCAGCTCCAGCGGCTTGCCCAGCTCGACGAGGACGGCGGCGGTCGTCTTCATGGTCCCTCGGGGCCGGGTACGGCGTGGGGGATTGAGTACCACACCCCGACCCGCCCGAACAACCCCAACCGCCGGGGCACCGAAGACCGAACCAGCCGCACGATGAACGCAGACATGGAGCACGATCAGAACAACCTCTGTCTCCGATCGTGCCCTTCATCCGCGTCGATCGTGCGGCTGGTTCTTGGCTCTTGTCAGCGGCCGATCGCCGCCGCGAGAGCGTCGGTGAACTCGGTCGTGCTCGCCGTCCCGCCGATGTCGGCTGTCCGGACCCGGCCGTCGGTCAGCACCGCCCCGACCGCGTTCATGATGCGGTCGGCGGCCGCGGCTTGCCCGAGGTCGCGGAGCAGTTCGGCGGCCGGCAGGATGAGCGGCAGCGGGTTGGCCCGGTCCGGCGGGACGGCCTCGTGGGTCGCCCCGTACACCGCCTCGTACACCCGCACCCCGTCCCCGTGGTTGACCGCCGCCGTCGCGCTGACCCCGCCGACCAGCCCGGCCCCCAAGTCGGAAAGAAGGTCGCCGTACAGGTTCCCGGCGGCCATCACCTCGAACTGCCCGGGCTTGCTGACCAACTGCATACAGGTGTTGTCGACGATCAACTCCTTCGGGGTGATGTCCGGGAACTCGGCCGCGACCCGGCGGAAGCAGTTCAGGAACAGCCCGTCGGCCATCTTCAGGATGTTCGCCTTGTGGATGCAGTGGACCGTCTTGCGGCCGTGCCTCTTGGCCAGCTCGAAGGCGAACCGGAAGAACCGCAGGCTGGCCGCCTCGGTCACGATCTTGAAGCTCTGCACCACCCCCGGGACGAGTTCGTGCTCGCTGGCCGTGTACAGGTCCTCGCTGATCTCGCGGACGAGCAGGAAGTTCACCCCGGTGAACCGGCTCGGCAGCCCGGGCAGGTTGTGGACCGGGCGGACCGAGGCGAACAGCCCGAGCTTGCGGCGGAAGGCGACGTTGAAGTTCACCGGGGCTGCCGAGGCGTGGCGGGCCGGGAGCCCGAGCGACGCCCCCTTCGGCGGCAGGAGCTTCGTCTTGAGGGCCAACCCGCGCGCCCGGACGGCGTCGAACACCGCGGCCGGGAGGGCATCGCGGCCTTGTTCGAGGGCCGCCCGGCCGGCGGCGAACACCTCGAACTCGACGTCGGCCCCGGCCGCGCCCAGGAGCCGGCGGACGGCCGTTTCCTGGTCGAACCCGACCCCCCCGCCCTGGACGAACACGACCTTCGGCATGGTGGCTCTCGCGCGTGGGACGGCCGGCTGACACTCTACTGCTGTTATTGACCACAGCCCGTCCGGCGGTGTAGTCTGGTGCGGGAGGACGACCGCATGACGATCACGCTGCCGGATTCGCTCAAGGCCGATCTCGAACGCCGGGCCCGTAGGTCCGGGTTCGGCACGGCCGACGAGTACGTCGCCTGGCTGGTCGAGGAGGACGCGGAGCCGGCCGAGTACACCGCCGAGGACCTCGGGTTCGCCAACGAGCAGGAGTTGGAGGCGAAGCTCCTCGCCTCGCTCGCCAGCCCCCCGATCACCGTCGACGAAACGTTCTGGGCCGACCTCCGCCGGGAGGTCGCCGAGCGGGTGGTCCGGGGGAAGGCGCCGTGAGCATCGTCCTCCGGTCGGCCGCGCGGGTCGAGTTGTCCGACCTGCTCACCGGGATCGCGGCGGCCGACCCGGCCGCGGCCGCGAGGGTCGAGGCGAACGTCCGGCGGACACTCGAACTGTTGGAGGCTCACCCGCTTTCCGGCTCCCGGGTCAAGGTCCCCAACCCGAATGTCAAGGAGTTGCGGGGGACCACGGTGCGGCGTTACCCTCAGTTCGTGATCCTCTACCTGCCGCTGTCGGACGGAGTCGAGGTCTTGCACATCATCCGCGGCCGGCGGAACATCCGGCGGGTCGTGGCCAACGACTGACCGGCTCACACCCCCAGGTGGCGGACGATCTGTTCGGTGATGGTGGCGGTGGTGCCGTCGCCGCCGAGGTCCCGGGTCAGGCCGACGCCAGCCTCAAGCGTCCTCGCGACCGCCCGCTCGACCCGCCCGGCCGCCGGCCGGTGGCCGACGTGATCGAGCAGCATCGCCGCACTGCGGACCACCGCGATCGGGTTGGCCAGCCCCTTCCCGGCGATGTCCGGGGCCGACCCGTGGACCGCCTCGAACACCGCGTACCGACCGCCCAGGTTCGCCCCCGGGACCACCCCCAGCCCGCCCACCAGCCCGGCGCACAGGTCCGAGATCACGTCCCCGAACAGGTTCTCCATCACCAGCACGTCGAACGGGCTCGGGTCGGCGGCCAGCTCCAGGCACAGGTTGTCGATCGGCTTCTCGTCGAACCGGATGAACGGGAACTCGTCGGCCACCGCCCGGGCGCACTCCAGGAACAGCCCGTCCGACAGCCGCATCACGTCCGCCTTGTGGCAGAACGTCACCCGCCGGCGGCCGCCGGTCTTGGCCACCTCGAAGGCGAACCGGACGATCCGCTCGGCCGCCGGCTTGGTGATGAGGCGGACGCTCTCCACCACCCCCGGCACGACCTCGTGTTCCAGTCCGGCGTAGAGCCCCTCGGTGTTCTCCCGGACGACGACGAGGTCCACGTCCCTGTAGGGTGTCTTGACCGCCGGTAGGGTGTTCACCGGGCGGACGCTGGCGAACAGGTCCAGTTCCTTCCGGAGCCGGACGTTAATCGACCGGAAGCCCTTGCCGACCGGGGTGGTACACGGCCCCTTCAGGGCCACCCGGTAGCGGCGGATCATCTCCAGGGTTTCGTCCGGCAGCGGGTCGCCGAGGGTGTTCGCCGCCTCCAGCCCGGCCGGCGCCTTCACCCAGTCGATGCGGACGCCGGCAGCCTCGACCACCCGGCAGGCGGCGGCCGTCACCTCCGGCCCGATCCCGTCCCCCTCGATCAGCACCGCCTGCATCGCGCCGGCCCTCGGCCCCGGGACACGGTCAACATGCCGACCCCGGGCCGGGGCGGCAAGCATCGCCGCCGGGCGGAATCCGCCGACCGGCCGGACCGGCTTCTGTTATGATCGATCTGAGCGGGAGTAGTTTTGTCCGGAGGGGCGGATGAGCGCGACGGTGAAAGCGACCTGTCCCGGCTGCCGGGCCCCGCTGGCCATCCCGGCCGGCCTGCTCGGGCAGCCGGTCCGGTGCACGAAATGCCGGGCCGTGGTCCGGGCCAAGTCGAAGGCCCCGGCCGCCCCGCCGCCGGCCGATCCTCCGCGGCTGGTCGCTACGCCGGACCCGTTTGCCGGCCCGGCAGCGCCCCCGCCCGCCCCGCCCGTTCCCGTCGTGTACTACGCCCCGCCGGCCGTGCCGGGGCCGACGCCCGGCCCGCTCGACCTGTCGCCGGACATGGACTTCGACCCGTCGGACGCGACCCGGGCCCACGCCGGCCGCTACCGCAAGTCCGGGCGGGGTGGGTTCCTCGTCCGGGCCGTCGTCGTGCTGGCCGTGGCCGGCGGGCTGGTCGCGGCCGGGGTGTACGGGGCCAAGCACCTGCCGGGGCTGATCGCCGGGGCCCGCCCGGAGGGCAAGTCCGAGCCGGAGGTGAAACCGCCCGCCCCTGTCCCGGCCGCCGCCGCGGCCTACCCCCGCCGGCTGCTGTTCGTCCACGCCAGCCACTACCTGTTCCTCAACCCGCTGACCGGTGCCCCGGCCCCCGGCAACAGCAAGCCGCTCGACCGGACCCGGGCCCAAGCCCAACGACTCGCCCTGGAGTGGCGAATCCCGGACGACCAGTTGTACATTGTTTCCGACACCGACCCGAAGGCGACCGACCGGCGACCGCCGACCAAGCCGGTCCTGGCCGCCGCCTTCGAGCAGTTCTTCGCCACCTGCCGGCCACAGGACCGGGCCGTCGTCTATTTCGGCGGACACGTCCTCCTGCGGAAAGTGGACGACGGCGAGACGGCTTACCTCGTCCCGCTAGAAGGCGACCCGGACGACCCCGAGACGCTGCTCCCACTGGCCGACGTGTACGCCAAGCTGGCCGCCTGCAAGGCCGGGCAGAAGGTCGTCATCTGGGAAGTGTGCCGGTTCAACCCGGACCGCGGCCGGCAGCGGCCCGGGAGCGAGCCGATGTCCGAGGCGTTGGCCGCCGCCCTCTCCGCCGCCCCGGCCGGGGTGCAGGTGGTGACCACCTGCCGGCCGGGGGAGAACGCCCTGGAGTTCACTAGCCTGTCGGCCGACGGGCCGACCCGCAAGCCGGTGGCCGGGAGCAACTTCCTGGAGGCCGTCGACCGGGTGGTCAAGGGCAAGTCCCCGCCGAAGGCCGGGGGGCCGAACGACCCGATCCCGGTGGCCGACTGGGCGGACGCCCTCGGCAGGCGGGTGGCCGAGGTGGCCGCGGCCGCCGAGGGCGGGCCGAAGCAGACGGTCGCGGCCGCGGGCGACCCGCCATCCGAGTTGCCCCCGGCCGACCCGAACGCCCCGCCGGCCGGTCGGCTGACCCTCGCCCCGCCCCCGGCCGGGTCGGTCGCGGCGGCCGCGGACGTGGTCAAGGAGTTCGCCCTGCCGGGGATCAAGGCGGACGACGAGGACGCCGGGCTGGCCGCCTTCCCGTACCCGCCGGACGCCCTGGCCGCGTACACGGACGACGCCACCCGGGCGGCCGTCACGGACCCGGCGAACCGGGAGAAGTACCTGCTCCGGGCAACAGTCCTGGAGGCGTTCGACACGATGCGGGAGCTGTGGGGGAAGGACGGCCGGCCGCAACTCCGGGAGTCGTTCGTCGGGGCGACGACCGACGCGGTCAAGAAGGAGGTGACGGCCGAGCAGGACTTCCCGGCGATGGCCATCGAGCTGCTGGAGAAGAAGGTGCTACTACCGCTGGAGGCGGTCGAGGACCGGCGGGCCGCGGAGCCGAAGCGGTGGCAGGCCCATTACGACTACGCAGTCGCCCAGGCGAAGGCCCGGCTGGCGTTCCTCCAGGAGTACAACCTGGCCCTCGGGAACATCAAGACGGAGGTGCTGCCGGCCCGGAACCCCAAGCTCGGGCACGACGGCTACCGGCTGGTGGCGGCCGCCGGGATGAAGGCTAAGGACGCCAAGCGGCTGGCCGAGGAGGCGAAGGAGCTGTTCGCCAAGATGGCGACCGACTACAAGGGGACGCCGTGGGGCGTCCAGGCCCGGCGGGACCGCGACCTGAACCTCGGGCTGGCCTGGCAGCCGTTCAACTCCAAGGCGGCGGCCGAGAAGGACGACTGACCGCGACGGAAAGCCCCCCGACGGGAATCGAACCCGTAAACTCCCAAGTCGTCGGGGTCGGGGTGGCGCGTTGACGACCGGCCCGGCGGCGGTTAGGGTGTGGCGCAGGTGCCCCGCCTGCCACCCCCGGAGCCCCCCGCCATGCCAGCCACCCGTACCCTGGTCCTGGCCGCCGTCCTATCGCTGTCCGCCGCAGCCGACGACCCGAAGACCGACCCGGCGGCCGTGATCGACCGGGCCGCCAAGGCCCTCGGGGTGGCCGACAAGCCCCCGGCCGCCGTCATGGCCAAGGCCAAAGTCACCATTCACTTCGGGGAGAAGACGTTCGAGTCCGAGACCGTCACCACCGCCGAGGGGGTCGACCGCGGCCGGTCCGAGTCCGACGGCGAGTTCGGCGAGACCGTTACCGTGGTGACCGGGGACAAGGGCTGGCGGGTGGTCAACATCGACATCCTGGACCTGGACGGGACCGCCCTGGCGAACGAGAAGCGGACCCTGTACCTGGCGGCGGTCGCGGTCGACCCGGCCGTCCTCAAGGGGAAGGGGTTCAAGGTGGCCGTGGCGGCCGACGAGCCGGTCGACGGGAAGCCGGCGGTGGTGTTGACCGGGACCGGACCGGACGGCAAGGGGTTCAAGGTCCTCTTCGACAAGGCGACCGGGCTGCCGGTGCGGGTGTCCGCCCCGGGGGTGGCCGGGTTCGACGGGGACGAGGCCGAACAAGAGTGGACGTTCGCCGAGTACAAGGACTTCGGCGGGGTCAAGCGGCCGGCCGTGACGACCGTGACCCGCGGCGGGAAGAAGTTCATGACCCAGCGGCTGACCGAGTTCCAGGTCCTCGACCGGGTCGACCCGAAGGTGTACGTCAAGCCGTAGGCGGAAGCCCCACCACGGGACGCCGCGGCCTTCTTGAGCATCGCCTGGCCTCAGAAGCGGGGCGGCGGGTCGGCCGTATGCCGTATGTTGTGGTTACGGACCCGCAAGACGTGTTAACCGGAAGGCGAAAAAACGCGACTCGACTTTCCTACCGTCTTCCCCAGCCGCTATAAACGCCAGCGACACCCTCTACTTCACCCGCTTGTACGTCGCCGTGATCCGCAGTACGCCTTTTGCGGAGTCGAACGAGTCGGGTAACTCTCCGATCTTGTCTTTCGCTACGTCGTAACAAAACACCAAATCGCCAGCCTCGATCTTGTACGCCGAAACCCAGGGAAGATCCTCGTCCTCAAGAAATTCGTTTTGGGCAACAAATTTGTTAAATAGAAATGACTTCGGACTTGTAGTATTATCCAGTTTATACTCGAATTTAGCCGGCGCTTCGGATGCGGGCTCGTCGGGCGTCCACGGCTCCCAAAGGGCGTAACGGTCGTCGATTGTAATGTAACAATCGTTTTTGATATTCAAGTTCTTGCCTTGAGCGGCAAACTTGTTAAGTTTCCATTTTCCTTTAATGCTCTCGTTTTTCGGCACTGGTGCGTTGGATGGACAGTAGACCGCTGTAAAAATGATAAGAGTGATACTTACTACTTGAAGTCTCGCTTCCAGAATCTTCATGTTTACCCTTGCTCGCGTACCCCTTCCGCATTGCCGTGGACTCCGACCTGCGGCCCGCGGGGACAACCCGTATCGGTCGGAGTAGTTTCCACGGTACATCGCCGTAAGTCATTACCCCCGACAGGAATCGAACCTGTGACCCCCGGTTTAGGAAACCGGTGCTCTATCCCCTGAGCTACGGGGGCGTAGCCGTTACCGTTATACCACCCCGCCGCCCGCCGACCAACGCCGTCCGCCCCTGGTGTCCCCGATGCCCGCCGCGCTCGTAGCGTTTCTCCTCCTGATGGCCCCGCCGGCCGGCGAATTCGTCGCCACCGGGCCGGGCGACGACCGCCCCGTCGGGCTCCTGGTCAGACTCACGCCCGACGGCACCGCCGACCTCGCCACCGCCGGCGGGCGGGCGTCCGTCCCCGACCTGATCGACCTCCGCCGGGCCGACCGGCCGGCCCCCGCCCTGTCCCGCGGCCCGGCCCTGCTCACCACCGCCGGCGACCGCATCCCCGGCGCCGTCATGTCCGGCGACGACCGGACGCTCCGGTTCCGGCCGACCGCCGCGGACGAGGAATGGACCGTGCCGCTGACGGCCGCCGCCGTCCTGTGGCTCGTGCGGCCGCCGGCCGATACGCCGCTCGACCCGGCCGACTACCCCTGGCTCGCCGGCCGCCGGAAGCGGGACGTGCTCCTCCTCCGCAACGCTGACACCCTGTCCGGGACGCTCGACGCCGTTACCGCCGACCCGGCGGCCGTCCGGTTCAAGCCCGACGCCGGCGACGCCCGGACGCTCCCGCTGGCCGAGGTCGCGGCCGTGGCGTTCAACCCGGCCCTGGCACGGACACCCAAGCCGAAGGGCCGGTTCGCCCGGCTCGCCCTCCGGGACGGCACCCGGGTCGCCGTTGCCGACCCCGCCGCGACCGCCGAGGCGGTGACGGGCAAGACGCTCTTCGGCCAGCCGGTCACGTTCCCGCTCGACGCGATCGTCCGGCTGGGCGTGGCGAAGGGGAAGGCCGTCGACCTGGCCGACCTGAAGCCGGCGGCCGTCGAGCAGGCCGGGTTCCTGGGCGTGACGTGGCCGTGGGCCGCCGACCGGTCGGTCCGGGGGGGCGAGTTGCGGCTGCGGACGGCCGCCGGCGTCGAGACGTTCGATCGCGGCCTCGGCACCCACCCGCGGACGGCCCTGACCTACGACCTCGGCGGCAAGTACCGGCGGTTCGAGGCGGTCGTCGGGCTCGACCCCGAGACCGCCCGGCAGGGCCGGGCCGCCGTGCGGGTCATTGTGGGCGGGAAGGAGCAGCCACTGCCGGAGCTGGCCCGGCTCGGACCGGGCGAGGCCGTCCCCGTCCGGGTCGACCTCCGCGGGGCGAAGCTGCTCAAACTGGTGGTGGACTTCGGGCCGGGCGGTGGCGTGGGGGCCGACGTGAACTGGGGCGATGCGCGGCTGATCGAGTGACCCGGCGAACCCCGAGCGTGAGCGAGGGGGTGGCCGGTGCCACCCCCTCGCTCACGCTCGGGGTTCGCCGAGAGTTTACCGCTTCGAGAACTGGGTGCCGCGGCGGGCGCCGCGGAGGCCGTACTTCTTCCGCTCCTTCATCCGGGCGTCCCGGGTCAGGAAGCCGGAATCCCGAATCTTCTTGATCATGCCGACGGCCGGGTCGGCCGGTTCGGCCGGGGCCGCCTGCGGGATGATCATCCCGTCCGGGCCGATGACCGGCTTCGGCGGGGGCGGGGGCGGCGGGGCCTTCGCCAGCTCCCGGAGCCGCTTCTCGTCCCGGTACGACTTGATGATGGTCGTCCGATGGAAGACGTACCGCTTCTGGTCCTCGGCCGGGGAGAACATCGTCTTGATGGCCCGGGCGAGGCCCTGGCAGACGGCCCCGGCCTGACCGGTGGTGCCGCCGCCGTGGGCCCGGACGAACACGTCCAGCCGGCCGACCTGGTCGGTCACCCGGAGCGGCCCGAGGACGGCCCCGCGGTCCTTGTCCTCGGTGAAGTAGTCGTCGAGCGGCCGGTCGTTGATAAGGATGGTGCCCTTACCCTCGGTCACCCGGACCCGGGCCACGGCCGTCTTCCGCCGGCCGGTGGCGATGTAGAACGTCCGCGGCTCCTTGGCCGGCTTCGCCTTCTTGTCGGTCTTCTCGGCCATCGGTCGGTTCCTGGGGGGCGGAGTCTTCAAGTCGTCATGTCTTCAAGTCGTCACGTCATCGGGTCGCTACGTATCAGGCGGGCATCGACCCGGTCTCGGACTTGATGACCTGAAGACGTGACGACTTGAAGACAAAAAACTAGCCGTTGAGCTTGAGTTCCTGCGGCTGTTGGGCCTGGTGCGGGTGCTGGTTGCCGGCGAAAATCTTCAGCTTGGTGAGCTGCTTGTACCCGAGCGGGCCGCGGGGCATCATCCGCTTGACCGCCCGGCGGAGGATCTCCTCCGGCTTGCGGGCCAGCATCTCCTTGGCCGGGGTGATCTTCTGCCCGCCGGCGTAGTGGGAGTAGTCCTGGTAGCTCTTCAGCTCCCACTTCCGGCCGGTGAAGTGGACCTTCTCGGCGTTCACCACGATCACGTAGTCGCCGGTGTCGCAGTGCGGGGTGTAGTCGACCTTGTGCTTGCCGCGGAGGACGTTGGCGATCAGCACCGCCAGCCGGCCGACCACCAGGTCGGTGGCGTCGACCACGAACCATTTGTGATTCACGGTCTTGACGTTGGCCATGAACGTCGACATCGGCAGACCCGCCCCGCTCGTGCCCGGCAATGGAGGCCCGGGACCGCACGGGGCGGTCCGGAAGACTGTTCATGCTACGCCGGGCGGGGGGGCCGTCAACCCCGCGGGGCGGAAAGGTTTTGCCCGGCCTGCCGAACTCGGGTATAGATGAGGCTCCCCACCCGCGGAGGCGGCCGATGTCCGTCGACCCGAACCCCTACGGCAACGTCCGGCATCCCTACGGCCTCCCGATGGGGACGGTCCGGGGGTTCATGTCGCTGTTGATCTGCTCGTTCTTCTGGGTCTACCTGCTCCTGCCGGACGCGGCCGACGGGCGGCCGGCCCAGACCGCCCCCCTGGCCCACTTCTTCCTGCTGACGCTCGTGTTCCTGGCCTTCGCCTCGAACCCGTTCCCGCACGACTCGACCCGGTCCGACTTCCTGCCGTGGCTGCTCCGGGTGCTGTTCGTCGGCGGGAGCGTGGCCGTCGTCGCCTACGTCGGGTTCACCGACCCCCGCCGGCTGTTGGTCCGGCTGACGCCCCGGCCGGAGGACATCTACCAGTGGCCGGTGCTGCTGGCGACCCTGGCCGGTGGGTTCGCGTTCGGCCTGTTCGCCCGGTTCTCGTTCCGCCGGGTGGCCAGCGAGCTGTTCCAGACGATCCGCGGCTGGGTGGGCGTCATCGCGATGCTCCTGCTGATGTCCGAGACGGTCTTCCAGTTCCTGATCCGCCCGAGCCTCGGGCCCATCGACCCGGACGCGCTGCGGGTGTGGGAGGGGACGATCATCGCCTTCGTCGCCGCCTACTTCGGCACCCGGGCTTGAGAAACAGGGGGATTCACCACAGAGTCACAGAGGACACCGAGCAGAGAAGGAAGAGGAAAAGACCGGTATTCCATTCAATCTTGTCGACCCGGTGCCCTCTGTGACTCTGTGGTGAACTCTTCCTTCCTCTGTCCGGCCGGGTGGGTCAGCAGCCAGGCCGTCGGGGCGATGACGAGGAGCGTCCCGGCCACCGCAACGGCGTCCACCGCCCGGCCCCACAGCCAGGCGTCGAACCCCAGGGCCATGACGATCTGGGTCAGCCCGACGACCGACACCCGGGCCGGCGTCCCGGCCCCGAACGCCATCGTCAGGCAGAACTGCCCGACCGTCGCCGCCGCCGCCATCCCCGCGAGTTGGAGCAGCACGTCGGCCCCGAGCAGCCCGGCCGGGTCGTGCCGCCGCGGGCCGACCAGGTACGCCACACTACAAACCACCGTGGCGACCACCGAGAAGTGGACCACGATCGCCCGCGGGTCGACGCCCCGCAACGAGTGCAACCCGAGCATGGCCACGGCCGTGAGCACCGCGGCGATGAGCGCCGCGTACACCCCGGCGTTCCCCGCTTCCAGGTGCGGCTGCTCGACCAGCACGACCCCGACGACGCCCGCCAGGATGGCCAGCACCATGGCCCGGCTCGGCGGCCGGCCGGTCAGCGGCCACGACAGGACGGCCACCCAGATCGGGAAGGTGTTCGTCAGGGTCAGCACGTCGGCCGCCGGCAGCCGGCCGAAGGCGTAGAACGTGAACACCATGCTCCCGCTCCCGGCCAGGCTGCGGACCCACAGCCGGCGGGGCCGCAGGAACACCAGCTTCGCCCGGGCGGCGGCCGCGATGACGCCCGCGAACAGGGCCACCAGCCCGGCCCGGGCGACCGCCACCGCCTGCCAGTCGCACGACCGGTTCAGGACGTGGGCGAACTCGGCCATCACCGCGAACGCGAAGCTCCCGGCCAGCATCCAGACGTAGGGCCGGGTCGGGTGGGCGTTGGTCATGGGAATAGAAGCCGGCAGTCAGGGGTCAGGAGTCAGAGTGTAGAAAGTCGGGGTTTGCGTCTCGACGACAGACCCCGCCCCCGTTCCGGAGGTTGGCAGTGTACCCGTCCGGCGAGTGGGAAGGGTTCTGGTATCAGGCGGCCTACGACCGGCAGTCGATGACCGGGTTCCGGCTCGACTTCACCGGCGGCCGGATCACCGGCCGGGGCCGGGACGTGGTCGGCCGGTTCACGTTCGCCGGCGAGTGCGACGACGAGACCGGCTCCGTCCGGCTGGTCAAGCAGTACGTCGGCCGGCACCAGGTCGTGTACGTCGGCCGGCCGGACGGCGAGGGGTCGATCCAGGGGACGTGGAGCATCGGCCGGGACTGGACCGGGCCGTTCCTGCTCCGCCCGGTCGTCCCCCGCCCGACCGGGGACGAGCCGATCGCCGAGATCGGCTGAAACCGGCCCGCATACGGAACGGCGAATCCCGATCCGATTAGGGGAAGTCCGGACAAGCCATTAAGTCGCCCGCCGTACAGTCACCGAAATGACACCGGGCCGTGGCCGGTGCCGCACCCGGAGGACGGCGATGACGGCGCAAGACTCCGTCGGGCTGAGGCCGGACCGCAACCGGCTGCTGGCCGCCCTGCCCGGCAAGGACCTGGACCGGCTGGCCGCCCGGATGACGACCGTGCCGTTGGCGGTCCGGGACCTGCTGTACCGGGCCCGCGGGCCGATCGACCACGTCTACTTCCCGCTCGACGGGGTCCTCTCCCAGATCGTGGTGATGGAGGACGGCGGGGCCGTCGAGGTCGGGACGGTCGGGCACGAGGGGATGGTCGGCCTGTCGGTCGCCCTCGGCGACCCGCAAAGCCCGGTCGAGACGTTCTGCCAGGTCCCGGGCCGGGCCGCCCGGCTGCCGGCGGACGACTTCCGGGCCGAGGCCGACCGCGGCGGCCCGCTGGCCGCCCTCGTCCGGCGGTACTCCCTGGCGGTGGCCGCGATGGCCGCCCAGTCGGCCGCCTGCAACCGCCTCCACTCGGTCGACGAGCGGTGCGCCCGGTGGCTCCTGATGACCCACGACCGGGTCGGCAGCGACCGGTTCCAGCTCACCCAGGAGTTCCTGGCCCTGATGCTCGGGGTCCGCCGGGCGAGCGTGACGGTGGCCGCCGGGATGCTCCAGAAGGCCGGGGTCATCGACTACACCCGGGGGAAGATCACGGTCACCGACCGCCCCCGGCTGGAGGCCGCGTCGTGCGAGTGCTACCGGGCCGTCCGGGCCGAGTTCGAGCGGCTCCTGCCGCCGCCGGCCGACGCCGACGACGGCCGGGGCTGAAGTCAGGAAGAGGCGAAAACTGATACGTCCGTGCGGTCGCGTACACACCTCCCCGCCCGCCGCTTGTGATACTAACCGAAACGACTCACGCCGGCACGGACGCCGCCACCCTTCGCCCGGCGGACGCCCCGTGAACGACCGCGCCACCGACAAGTCCGTCGTCCTCGTCGTGGACGACGACCCGGCCGTCCGCCGGGTCGTCGAGCTGATGGTCGGGTTGCTCGGCCGCCCGGTCGCGGCCGTCCCGGACGGGGCCGCCGCGGTGGCCGCGTTCGCCGCCGACCCGGGGGCCGTGGCCGCCGTCATCCTCGACGTGCGGATGCCCGGGATGGACGGGCCCGAGACCCTGGCCGCCCTGCGGGAGATCGACCCGCGGGTCCGGTGCCTGTTCATGACCGGCGACGCCGGCGACCAGACGGACGACGACCTCTTGGCCCTCGGGGCGGAAGCCGTCCTCCGCAAGCCGTTCCGCTCGCACCAACTCGCCGCCGCCCTCGCCCCCGCCCCGCACCCGGTCGGGAGCTGACAACATGACCGCCACCCACACGCGCTTCCCGCCGAGAGTCCTGGACGTGGACGGCGACCTCCGCCTGTCGGTGCTGGTGATCGACGACTGCCCGGACACCACCGGAACCACCGTCGAGCTGCTCCGGCTGGCCGGGCACGACGCGGCCGCCGCCGCGTCCGGCCGGGACGGGCTGGCCGCGGCCGACGGGTGCCCGCCGGACGTGGTCCTGATCGACCTCGGGCTGCCGGATCTGGACGGGTGTGAGGTGGCCCGGGAGTTGCGGCGGCGGGCCGGCCCCAAGCGGCCGCTCCTGGTCGCGGTGACCGGCTACGGGACCGACGGCGACCGGCGGCGGACCGCCGCCGCCGGGTTCGACCTGCACCTGGTCAAGCCGGTTCCCCCGGCCGACCTGTTCCGCTTGCTCGACCGCTTCGCCCGGGTACTGGGGCGGTAATCGCCACCAGGGGTTTGCACCCCTGGCTACCGGCGGTCGCCCCTCCGGGGCTCCGGAGTCTTGAGCCCCGGAGGGGCTACCGCCGGTAGCCCAGGGCGGGAGCCCTGGGTCCGCTCACGCCCGCCGTCCGGCGCTAGTCCAACTGCCGCGGCAACCGCTCCTGCCGCTCGGGCAGGACCGGCGGGCGGCGGCCCCCGGCCAGCCGCGGGGCCGGCGGCGGGACCAACCGGACCTCGCTCCCGTTCCCGTCGAAGCACCGGACCGTCAGGGTGTCCGGCGACACCCCCGGCTGGCCGCCGATCACCACCTCCATCCGGGCCCGCTCCTCCAGGGCGGCGACCTCCCGCCGCTTCCGGTTGAGCAGGTAGTTCGCGGCGTCCGGGTGGACGGTCAGTTGGACCGTCTGGATGGCCGGGGCCCGGTGGGCGGCCAGTTGCAGCACCCGCATCGCCTCGATCGCCAGGCTCTCGCTCGTCTTGACGAACCCGCTCCCCCGGCAGTGCGGGCAGTCGGCGAAGATGCTCCGCTTCAGGCTCGGGCGGATCCGCTGGCGGGTCATCTCGATGATCCCGAACTGGCTGATCCGGAGGATCTTCGTCCGGGCCTTGTCCCGCCGCATGGCGTCCCGCAGGGCGTTCTCGACGTTCCGCCGGTGGGTCTCCCCCCGCATGTCGATGAAGTCGTTGACGATCACCCCGCCGAGGTCCCGCAGCCGCAGCTGCCGGGCGATCTCCTTGGCCGCCCGCAGGTTCATCTGGTAGGCCGTCTCCTCGGCGTTGTTCTCGGCCCGGAACGTCCCGCTGTTCACGTCGATGGCCACCAGGGCCTCGGTCTGCTCGATGATGATCGACCCGCCCTCCGGCAGGTCGATCCGCTTCTGGTGGATCTTGGCGATCTCCTCCTCGATCCCGTACCGGTGGAACAACGGCTCGGTCCCGTCGAACTGCTTGATCCGGCTGGCGAACCGGGGCATGACGATCTGGAGGAACTCGCTGGCGTGGGCGAACGCCCCCGGCTCGTCCACCCAGATCGCGTCCACGTCGGCGGTGAAGATGTCCCGGATGGTCCGGGTGATCATGTCGGACTCGCGGTAGATTTCGACCGGCGCGGCCACCCGCTTGATCCGCCGGACCACCACCTGCCAGAGCCGCAGCAGGTACGCCAGGTCGTTGCGGAGTTCGCGGGCGTCCCGGTCGACGGCGGCCGTCCGGACGATGAAGCCCACCCCCTTCGGCGGGCCGAGGGTGCTCATGATCTCCCGCAGCCGGCGGCGGGCGTCGTGGTCCTCGATCTTCCGGGACACGCCGACCCGGTTCAGGCTCGGCATCAGGACCAGATAGCGGCCGGCGATGCTGATGTAGGTGCTCAGGGTCGGCCCCTTCGTCCCGATCCCCTCCTTGATGACCTGGACGATGACCTCCTGGCCCCGCTTGAAGATCTCCTGGATCGGCGGCTTGGGGAAGCCGCGGTCCCGGCCGCCCGGCGGGCCGCCCCGTCCGCCGCCCGGGCCGCGGTCGCCGCGGGGTCCGCGGTCCC
>JAIEQO010000978.1 GCA_019747655.1 Gemmataceae bacterium
CACCCGGGTGGACGGGGTGTACAACGCCGACCCGGAGAAGAACGAGTTCGCCGAGAAGTACGACCGGCTGACCTACGACAAGGTCATCAAGGACGACCTGCGGGTGATGGACATCGGGGCGTTCGAGATGTGCCGGCGGTACAAGCTGCCGATCCTGGTGTTCAACTACAAGCGGGACGGGGCGATCGAGAAGGCCATCGCCGGCCACCCGATCGGGACCATCGTCAGTGGTCATTAGTCATTGGTCAATGGTGCTTGGCCGGAACTCCTTCGAGGGCCACGCTCATGGCCTCCGCCCGGTTCCAGGACCTGCTGGTGTACCAGCTCGCGGAGGAGCTGGCGGACGGCGTGTGGGAGATCGTCCGGGGGTGGGACATCCTGGCCCGGGACACGGTCGGCAAGCAGTTGATCCGGGCGGCCGACAGCGTCGGGGCGAACATCGCCGAGGGGTGCGGCCGGCAGAGCTATAACGACAACCGGCGGTTTGTCCGGATCGCCCGCGGGTCGCTGTACGAGGTCCAACACTGGCTCCGCCGGGCCTTCCGCCGGAGGCTGCTGACGCGGGAGCAGACGGCCGCTCTCCACAACACCCTCGAAGCCCTCGCCCCCAAGCTGAACGCCTACCTGAAGTCGATCGGTCGACTGGCCCGGCCACGGCCCGGGGAAAGTGCCACGGCCAATGACCAATGACCAATGACCAATGACCGAGGACTAAAGACATGAACCCTGCACAGGTCCTGAAGGACTCGGAAGACCGGATGGAGAAGGCCCTGGACGTGTTCCGCAACGACCTCAAGGGGCTGCGGACCGGGCGGGCGTCGCCCGGCATGCTCGACGCCCTGCGGGTCGAGTACTACGGCAGCCCGACCCCGATCAAGAACATCGCCAGCGTCACCTGCCCGGACGCCGGCAGCATCGTCATCAAGCCGTACCAGGCCGACGACCTGAAGGACATCGAGAAGGCGATCCGGTCCAGCGACCTCGGCCTCGCCCCGAACAACGACGGGAAGACGATCCGGCTGACCATCCCGGCCATGAGCGGGGACCAGCGGAAGAAGATCGCCCAGCAGATCAAGAAGCAGGCCGAGGCCGCCAAGGTGTCGTGCCGGAACATCCGCCGGGACGGCAACAAGCACCTGGACGACGCCGAGAAGGCCAAGGCCATGACCGAGGACGACCGGGACAAGGCCAAGACGAAGGTGCAGGACCTGCTCAAGGCCTACGAGGGGAAGGTCGACGACCTGGCGGCGAAGAAGGAGAAGGAGGTCATGGAATCGTAGTCCGAGTTCCTCGGGAGTTTCGAGTTTCGAGTTTGAAGTTTCGAGTCAGACAGGCTGTTGCCCGTTCCGGGCGGCCGTGGGTCGATTCCGGGCTCGAAGCCTCAACTCTAAACTTCAAACTCGAAACTCGAAACTTATGAGATCGCTCCGCGACGTCGCCGACCTCTTCCCGGCCGCCCGGGACGCCGGGCTGACCGCCGATCAAGTCTCCGCCAGCCGGGACCGGTTCGGGGCCAACCGCCTCACCCCGCTCCCCCGCGAGCCGGTCTGGAAGAAGTTCCTGGAGAAGTTCGACGAGCCGATCATCAAGATTCTGCTCGCGGCGTCCCTGCTCAAGATCGTCGTCGACCTGTTCGAGGCCGACCCGCTGACCGGGGCCCTGGGCCTGGCGGCCGTCGTGGTGGCTCTCGTCGGGGCGCTGTTCCGGGGCGTCCGGGGGTGGCTGCCGTCGGTCCTGTTCGCCCTGGCCGGGGTGCTGGCCGGGGTGAGCGTGGCCGTCGGCGACCCGTCGTTCGAGGGGCTGGCGGTAATGCTGGCCGTGGCCCTGGCCACCGGGGTGGCGTTCCTCGCCGAGTACCGCAGCGACCGCGAGTTCGAGGCCCTGAACGCCCAGAAGGACGCCGTCCGGGTCAAGGTCGTCCGCGACGGGGCGGTCCGGACGGTCGGTCTCGAAGACGTGGTCGTCGGCGACCTGGTCGTGTTGGAGATGGGCGACGAGGTCCCGGCCGACGCCCGGGTGGCCCGGGCGACCGAGTTGATGGTCGACCAGTCGCTCATGACCGGGGAGAGCGAGGCGGTCCGCAAGACCGCCGCCGGGACGGACGACGCGGCCGACGGGCCGGAGGTGGCCGGGTGTGTCTACCGCGGGACCCAGGTGGTGGACGGGGTCGGGCAGGTGGTGGTGGCCAACGTCGGCGACGACACCATGCTCGGCCAGCTCGCCCGCCGGCTCTCCGGCGAGCCGGACGAGGCCGCCCCCGCCCCCGAGTCCGGCGGGGCCGAGGACCGCATCCAGCGGAAGCTCGCCATCTCGAAGGCCGCGACCCCGCTCCAGCAGAAGCTGGAGGTGCTGGCCGGGCTCATCAGCCGGGTCGGGTACATCGCCGCCGTGGCGATCTTCGTGGCGCTCCTGGCCCGCGGGCTGTGGGTCGGCGAGGTCCGCTGGCCGGGGCCGGACGACGACCGCGGGGCCGTCTTCCTGGCCAGCGTCAACGCCCTGCTCGACTACTTCGTGTACATGGTGATCGTCATCGTCGTCGCGGTCCCCGAAGGGCTGCCGATGAGCGTGACGGTCTCGCTGGCCCTGGCGATGCGGAAGATGACCCGGGCGAGCGCCCTGGTCCGCCAGCTCGTGGCCACCGAGACCATCGGCTCGGCCACCGTCATCTGCTCGGACAAGACCGGCACCCTGACCCAGAACCGGATGACGGTGGCCCGGGTCGGGCTGGCCGGGCGGCTGTTTGAAGGGACAATGGAAGACGGCACGATGCTCTTGTCGTCGGCGGTCGGCGACTGGCCCCGGCCGGGGTCGCCGCTCCACCTGCTCGTGGTCAACGCTTCCGTCAACTCGACGGCCGGGCTGGAGGTGAACGACGGCAAGGCGGTGACGGTCGGGAACACGACCGAGGGGGCGCTGCTCCAGTGGCTGCGGGCCGGGGCCTGGTTCCGGGCCGACGACGGCCTCGACTACGCCGACCTCCGCCGGCAGTACCAGGTCCTGTACCAGATTCACTTCTCGTCCGACCGCAAGCGGATGACCACCGTAGCCGAGCGGGAGGGCGAGGCCGTCGTACTCGTCAAGGGGGCCCCGGAGGCGATCCTGGCCCAGTGCCGGACGTACCTCACCCGCGACGGCAGCCGCCGGCCGCTGGCCGAGGTGCGGGCCGAGGTCGAGGCTCAGTTGCGGGCCGCGGCCGGCGACGCGATGCGGACGCTCGCCTTCGCCGCGGCCGACCTGCCGGCCGGGTTCCCCCGGGACGAGGACGCCATCCACGCCCGCCGGGACGACCTGGAGGGCGACCTGGCGTTCGTCGGCTGGGTGGCCATCCGAGACCCGTTGCGGGGGGACGTGGCCGGGGCGGTGGACGAGTGCCGGGCGGCCGGGATCGAGGTCAAGATGATCACCGGCGACAACGTCGAGACGGCCCGGGCGATCGGCCGGGAGGTCGGCTTGCTGTCCGGTCCCGGGAGCCTGGCCCTCACCTCCGCGGAGTTTAACGAGCTGTCCGACGACGAGCTGAAGGCGAAGCTGCCGGACCTGCACGTCCTGGCCCGGGCCCGGCCGCTGGACAAGTACCGGATGGTCCGGCTGCTTCAGGAGCAGGGGCACGTCGTCGCCATGACCGGCGACGGGACGAACGACGCCCCGTCACTCAAGAAGGCCGATGTCGGGCTGGCGATGGGGATCGCCGGGACGGAGGTGGCCAAGGAGGCGAGCAAGATCGTCCTGTTGGACGATGCGTTCAGCACCATCGTCCGGGCGGTCCACTGGGGCCGGGCCCTGTACGAGAACATCCAGCGGTTCGTGCAGTTCCAGCTCACGATCAACGTGTCGGCCCTGACGATCGCCTTCCTGGGGCCGTTCGTCGGGCTCAGGCCGCCGTTCACGGTCCTGCAACTGCTCTGGATCAACGTCATCATGGACACGTTCGCGGCCATCGCCCTGTGCAGCGAGCCGCCCCGGCCGGGGCTGATGCGGGCCAAGCCCAAGCGCCGCGACGAGAGCATCCTGACGCGGCCCATGATCGGCAACATCCTCATCACCGCGGCGTTCTTCGTCGTCGTGATGATCGGGCTGTTGGTCGGGATGCAGCAGGCCGGGTGGTTCGCCGGGGGCGGCCCTACCTCGCACGAGTTCGGCCCGCTGACGGTCCGGCAGGTGACGATCTTCTTCAGCGTGTACGTCTTCTTCCAGGTGTGGAACCAGATCAACTGCCGGTCGTTGACGCCGGCCGAGAGCGGGCTGCGGGGGCTGTTCGGCAACCCGACGTTCCTCGGGATCGCCTCGCTCACGGTGGTCGGGCAGGTGCTGATCGTGACCCTCGGCGGGCGGGTGTTCGGGGTCGAGCCGCTGGGGGTGGTGGACTGGCTGGTCATCGCCGCCGCGACCAGCAGCGTGCTGGTCTTCGCCGAGGTGGCGCGGCGAATCCGGAAGGCCGTTTGAGGCCGAACCGAAGCCGCACGATGAACGCGGAAGAAGACACGATCCGAACCAAGATTGTTCTTGATCGTGTCTTCTTCCGCGTTCATCGTGCGGCCGTCTTCTGTGTCACCGGCGGGAGCGACCGATGCCGGACCTGGCCGAGATCGCCGCCAAGCTCAAGATCGGCGCCTTCCACCGCCACGTCTTCCTGTGTATCGGGGAGGCGTGCTGCACCGCGGCCGAGGGGCAGGCGGCGTGGGAGGCGTTGAAGGACGAACTGAAGGCCCGGAACCTGTCGCTCACGGACGGCCCGCTGGCATGTTACCGAACGAAGGTGGGCTGCCTACGGGTCTGCGCCGGCGGGCCGATCCTGGTCGTCTACCCCGAGGGGACGTGGTACGCCGGGATGACGGCCGCCCGCATCCCGCGCTTCGTCCAGGAACACCTGGTCGACGGCCGGCCGGTAGAGGAGTGGGTGTTCGCCCGGAACCCGCTGCCGAACAACCAACCCGACGGGCGGCCGGCCTGACCCGGCCGGTGTTTCCAACCCGAGGAGGGCGACATGAACGGGACGTGGTTGGCGAAGGCGTTCGGGCTGATGCTCGCCGGCGGGGTGGTCGCCGGGCTGACCGGCCCGGCCGACCGGGGTACGGCCGCCCCGGTCACCGATCGGCCCGCGAACCTCGACCCGCTCTGGGCCGACCTCGCCAAGGACGAGCCGGAGGCGTCCCGCGCCCTGCTCGTCATGGCGGCCCGGCCGGGGGACGTGGTCCCGTACCTCAAGGAGAAGTTGAGGCCGCTGAAGACGACCCCGGAGCGGGTCCGCAAGCTGTCGAAGGACCTCGGGAGCAACGACGAGGGGGTGTGGAAGCCGGCCTACGAGGAGTTCGAGTACCTCGACCCACGGCTGGCGGTCGACCTCGTCACCCTGGTCGGCGAGGTGACGGACGCCCCCGCCCGGCCGCGGCTGGTGGCCGTCCTGAGCGGCCACTCGGTAGGCCACGCGAACGACCTGGTCGGCGACACGATCGAACTGAGCCCGATCCAGGGGGGCGACGGCTACAACTTCCGGGCCGGGGGGTCGTGGTGGGCGGAGCACAAGGTCGAGCGGCTCGGGACATCCATCAGCAACCGCAAGGCCCAGTGGGTCCGGGCCGTCCGGGCGGTCAACCTGCTGGAGCACATCGGCACCCCGGCCGCCGTCGCCGTGATCCGGGAGATGGCGACCGGCCACCCGGACGCCCTGCCGACGAAGACCGCCAAGCGTGTCGTCGAACGGATCGACGCGGCCAAGCCGAAGTAGGGCCGCCCTACTTTGCTTCGGCGTACCGGTGGGTCGGGACCGGGCGGCCGGGGCGGAGGCTCTGGCTGGCCCGGAAGTCGGCCGCGACCCCGAGCCGGCCGCACTCCTCGGCCACCACCCGCTTCACCTCCGCTTCGAGGACGGCCGGGTCGATCGCCACCCGGGCGTTGACGATCAGGTCGGCGTCCTTCGGGGTGATGTGCGAGGCCAGCGACAGCTTCGGGGCGGTGTCGCTGCTGACCACATTCCCGACCCCGAACGCCCCGGCGTCGTCCATCCCGATCAGCTTTAGGTGGGCCACCTCACCGCCGAGGTCGCGGCAGACCCCGGCCAGCCGGCCGAGCACCGCCGTCAGCAGGGCGTCGAGGTCGAACGGCGCGGGTGCCGTCAGCCGGACGCTGGCGTTCAGCCAGCCGAGTTCGGCCTCGCCCTCGGCGTAGGTGTCGTAGTCGATCGACAGTACCTTCCGGCCGAACCCGCCGGTCCGGTCGAGCAGCTCCAGCACCGCGTCGAACCCCTGGCCGGTGGCGGCCGACACCCGCAGGACCGGGACGCCCGGGTACTGCTCGGCGACGAGGCGGGCCAGCTCCTCGGCCTCGGCCGGGGGGAGTTCGTCGGCCCGGTTGAGGAGGACCGCGTCCGCTTCTTCGAGCTGCTTCTTGAAGATGTACGCGGCCTTCGGGCTGAACCCGCCGGCCGGCCGGTTGCGGAGGATGCGGCTGCCGTGGCTCGGCTTGAACAGTACGGCGTACGGGGCGACCTCGAACTGCCCGGCGTACAGGTCCTTGAGCGGCTGGATGACGGTGGCCACCAGGTCGGTGCAACTGCCGACCGGCTCGGCCAGGATCACGTCCGGGCGTTCCGCGGCTTCGAGCGACCCGACCTTCGAGACGAGGTCGTCGAACCGGCAGCAGAAGCACGCCCCGGGCACCTCCTGGGTGGCGAACCCCTGGGCCCGGAAGGTGTGGGTGTCGACGAGGTCGTGGGCCTGGTCGTTGGTGACCACGCCGACCCGGCTCCCCCGGGCCTGGTACATGCGGGCCAGCCGGGCCAGGGCGGTCGTCTTCCCGGCCCCGAGGAACCCCCCGACCATGACGAACCGGACAGGCATGAGGCGTCTCCGTGGGTGTTCGGTGTAGGGTGGGTCGAGCGTCCCGGAGGGACGCGACGGCCCACCAAATTCCCGTGGCGGACCGTCGCGGACCGCGGACGGTCCGCTCGACCCACCCTACGAGGTTCCGTCCGGCCAGGTGTCCCGCGGCTCCCAGCCGAGCAGCCGGCGGGCGTCCGTCAGGTCGAACCGGGTGGCCCGGACCGGCCGGCTGGTGGCGTACACGGCCGCGAACGGCGGCAGCCCGTCGGCCTCCACGGCCGCCGCGAAGAACCGGCCGGCGTCCCCCGGGCTCAGGTAAACGTCGTGGTATACCTCGGCCCCGGCCAGGGTCGCCGTCTGGGCCGCGTCCCGCGGGCACCACCCGAGCCGGACTGCCAGCACGGTGATGCTATGGTCTTTGGCGTACACCTGTCCGAGGGCTTCGAGGAACACCTTGGTGCAGGCGTAGAGGTAGCGGGGGCGGTACGCGGCATCGGCCCCGATCGAGGTGGCCCCGGCCTGGAAGTGGCCGGCGACCACCTGCCCGGTGCTGGCCAGGACCGCCCGCCGCACGCCGAGCGAGCGGGCCGCCTCCAGCACCCGGTACGGCCCGACGACGTTGTTCGGCACCAGTTCGGACAGGAAGTTGTCGCCGTCGTCCGGCGGCTCGCCGCGGGGGTAGCGGGCGTCGTCCGGGGTGGCCGCCAGGTGGACCACGCAGTCGGCCCCGGCCAGCGCCCGGCGGAGGGCCGCGTCGTCGTCCAGCCCGGCCACCACGGACTGTTCGGGCGGCAGGCCCGGGGTCGGCCGGAGGTCGAGGCCGACGACGTGATGCCCACGGGCGGCCAGCTCGGCGACGGCGGCCCGGCCGAGCCGCCCGGCCGATCCGGTGACGAGGACCCGGCGGGGTGTTGGCATGCGGACAGTTTATGGCGGCGGGGTTCGGTGGTACAATCGGCCCCACCCGTCCCGGAGGCCGTCATGGACCGTCGCCAGTTCCTGGCAGCGACCGCCGCCGCGGCCGCCCTCCCCGCCACCGCCCGCCCGGAGCGCCCCGCCATGCTCCCGCTCGTCGACACCCACCAGCACCTGTGGGACCTCTCGAAGTTCAAGCTCGCCTGGTTGGAGCCCGAGACGCCGGCCGGGAAAATCCTCGGCCGCAGCTTCACCCCGACCGAATACGCCGAGGCGACGAAGGGGCAGAACGTCGCCAAGGCCGTGTACATGGAGGTGGATGTCGTCCCCGAGCAGCAGCAGGCCGAGGCGGATTACGTCATCGGGCTGTGCGAGTCGGGCAAGACGCCGACTTGTGCCGCGGTGGTGTCCGGCCGGCCGAACTCCGACGGGTTCCCGAAGTACGCCCGCCAGTTTAAAGGGCACCAATACGTCAAGGGCATTCGGCAGGTGCTGCACGTCAAGGAGACGACGCCGGACTACTACCTCGACCCGAAGTTCGTGGCGGGCATCCAGCTCCTCGGCGAGTTGGGGCTGAGCTTCGACCTGTGCGTCCGCCCGGCCGAGCTGCCCGAGCACGCCAAGCTCGTGGACAAGTGCCCCGGCACCCGGTTCATCCTCGACCACTGCGGTAACGGCGACCTGAAGCACACCCCGGCCGAGCGGGGGCGGTGGAAGAAGGACATGGCCGAGATCGCCCGGCGGAAGAACGTCGTCGGCAAGGTGAGCGGGTTCATCGCCTCGGCCCCGGCCCGCGGGAAGTGGACCCTGGACGACCTCGCCCCGGTCATCACCCACACCCTCGACGTGTTCGGCCCGGACCGGGTGATGTTCGGCGGGGATTGGCCGGTCTGCCTGCTCGGGGTGGAAAAATACGCCGACTGGGCGGGGGCCCTGCGGGCGGTCGTCGCCGGCCGGCCGGAGGACGAGCAGAAGAAGCTGTTCCACGACAACGCGGTCAAATTCTACGGTCTGTAGGTGGGAAGACCCCTCCCCCTAACCCCCTCCCCGCAACGGAGAGGGGGACCGGAGAGAACCGTGGACCGGGTCTTCCTCCCCCTCCCCCCGCGGGGGAGGGGGCCGGGGGGTGGGGTCCATTCCTATTCCGCCTCCCCACTTGACAACGGCCCGGCCTTCGGCCATGTGTGGAAGGTGGGCGGGTAGGCGGCCGACGCCAGGAGGGGGCCATGTCCGGGCTGACCGCGAGCGTGATCGGTTTGGCGGCGTTCGGCCCGTGCCTGGCCCCGGTCCCGGCCCAGGCCCCGCCCGACCCGACCGGCAAGGGCTACCTCGGCATCTGGTTCACCGCCCAGGGGGGCAACCCGCTGGGGGTCGACCGGCTGGAGCCCGGGGCCCCGGCGTCGAGGGTCGGCATCCGCCCCGGCGACGTGATCGTCCGGGTCAACTCGTTCAAGCCGCAGTCGACCCAGGCGATGATCGACTACGTCATGTCCTGCCGGCCGGGGGCGGCGGTCGAGGTCGAGGTCCAGCGGGGGGTCGACCGGAAGACGTTCCGAATCGTGCTCGCGGCCAAGCCGCCGCCCCGCGACCTGTCCTACCCGGCCCCGTTCGACCCGGGCTTCCCGCTGGAACGACCCTGACCCGGTCACGGCCCCGGCGGGGTCGGCCGGTAGACCCGGACGGCCGCCACCGGCACGCCCGGCCCGCCGGCCAGCTCCAGCGTGTGCTGGCCGTTCGGCAGCCCAGCCGCCGCGGTTACGGTCGTCTCGACCGCCGGGTCCTTCACCCCCGGCGACGCGAACTCGTCCGTGCCGCGGAGGTCTGCCTTCCACTTCACCGCGAACGGCAGCGGTAGCGGCCGCTTGAACACCTGGTAGCAGTAGTCCAGGTTCCAGTCCTCCGGCTCGATCACCACCCGGCCGGACGGTGATACGAACCGCCGCCCGACCTCGCCGGCCCCGTCCTCCCCCGTCACCGACCCGGCAACGGTGAACTTACCGCCCTTCCCGTCGGCCGACAGCTCGGTGACGCTCAGCGTCCACTCCCCGGCCACCGGCGGCTTCTCGGACGTCACCCGCAGCAGGACCGGCCAGTTCGTGTTCGGGAAGGCCGTGGCCCGGGTGGCGGCGTAGCACTCGGCCCACTCCGACGGCTTCTTCCCGTCGATCCGAACGGCCGCCGGCTTCCCCTCGCCCGGCTTGCACACCAGCACGACCCGGTTCCCCTCGAACGGGACGGTCAGTTTGCCGTCCTTCCAATCGATTTCCTTGCCGACGTTGAGGGTCGTCACCCGGCCGTCCGGCTCGGCCTTCGCGTCCGGGTCGTACCGGAGGTGGGCCTTGACCAGCTCGGCCATCAGGAAGTCGCCGCGGGCGTTCAGGTGGACGCCGTCCTTGAGCAGGTCCTGCGGCTTCAGCCCGCAGTCCCGCAGGTACTGCTTCCACAGCCCCCGCACGTCGGCCAGCTCGGTGCGGTACTTCTTCGTCACGTCCGGCAGGAAGGCGTGGTTGAACCACGGCTCCCACTGCTTCGGGGTCAGCCCGGCCGGGTCGGTCGGCTCGTCGACCGCGTCCCGGGCGGCGAGGTGGTCGGTCGTGTGCAGGATGTCGGCCGTGGTCCGCTCCCGGACCCGGCGGAGGATGGCCTCGTAGTCGGTGTGCGACCCGTAGACGTGGAAGACCAGGAGGTCCGGGTCGAACGGGTACAGGTCGGCCTCGGCCGTCCGCCACAGCCGCTGGCTGCTGTGCCCGCCGATGGCCCGGTTCTCGATCACGAAGTTCGCGTGCGGGAACCGCTTCCGGAGGTCGTCGGCGACGGCCCTCGTCCACGCCTGCTCGGTGATCGACTGGCCGTAGAAGAGGACCCGGACGGTGTTCCGCTTCTCGGGCGTGCTGGTGGCCATCAGCCCCATCGAGCGGCGGAGGTGCTGGCCGTAGGTCTCGACCGGGCCGAGGGTCTTCGGCGGGGGGAACTTGGCGTCCTGCCCGCCGGCCGGCACGGCGGCGAGGGCGGCCAGGGCGAGCAGCAGGGCCGGGCGGGTCATCGGCGGGTCCGGGTCGTGAGGCGGGCAACCCCACCCTACCGGCCGGGTTTGACGCCGGCAACCGGCCGGCGTAGGTTCACCGCGTCGCCCGCCCCCTCCCGGAGGTCCGACCGTGACCGCCACCCGCCTCGTGTTCGCCCTGCCGTTGTTCGGGGCCGTACTGTCCCTCGCCGGGCCGGCCCCGGCCCAGAAGGACAAGGACGCCCCGAAGCTGACGTTCGAGCTGTACAAGGACAAGGCCGACGAGTACCGGTGGCGGCTGAAGGCGGCCAACGGGGCCGTCCTGGCCACCCCCGGGCAGGGGTACGCGGACAAGGCCGACGCCAAGAACGGGATCGAGGTGGTGAGGCGGTCCGGGACCGACCCGAAGGTCAAGTTCGACGTGTACGAGGACGCTGGGAAGGAGTACCGCTGGAAGCTCAAGAGCGGGAACGGGCAGGTGGTGGCGTCGTCGGGCGAGGGGTACAAGGCGAAGGCCGACGCCGAGAAGGCGGTCGAGGCGGTCAAGGCCGGGGCGGCGAAGGCCGAGGTGGTGGAGGTCAAGGACGTCGTCAAAAAGGGCGGGAAGTAGGGACGGGGCGACGCCGGGCGGCCCGCGGCGGGCGTTGCGGGCCGCCCGGTTCGGGCGTTACACTGACGGCGGGAGGACGATGGCATGTCGACCCGGAACCCGACCACCCGCCCGGCGACCGGCCGGGGCGTCCCGCCGCTGGAGTCCGGCGACCGGCTGACCCGGGCCGAGTTCGAGCGACGGTACGAAGCGATGCCCGACGTGAAGAAGGCTGAACTGATCGAGGGGGAGGTCTATATGCCGTCGCCCGTCAGCCTGGATTATCACGCCGAACCCCACTCGGATGTCGTCACCTGGTTGGGCGTCTATAAGGCGTCCACCGCCGGGGTCGGGTCCGGGGACAACGCGACCGTCCGCCTCGCCCCGGACAACGAGCCCCAACCGGACGCCCTTTTGTACGTGCGGCCGGAGTTCGGCGGGCGGGTGCGGGTCACCAAGAAGAAGCGCTACCTCCGCCGGGCACCCGAGTTCGTGTTCGAGGTGGCGGCCAGTTCGGCCAGCATCGACCTCGGTAAGAAGTTGACCGCCTACCGCCGCAATAAGGTGAGCGAGTACGCCGTCTGGCGGGTGTACGACGACGTAATCGACTGGTTCGTCTACCGGGCCGGGGGGTTCGATCCGCTCGCGCCGGACCCGGCCGACGGGCTGTTCAAGAGCACGGTGTTCCCCGGTCTGTGGCTCGACCCGACCGCCCTGATGCGGGGCGACTTGCCCGCCGTCCTCGCCACCCTGAGCCGCGGGCTGGCGTCGCCCGAGCACGCCGCGTTCGTCCAACTCCTCGCGTCCCGCCGCACGACGCCCTGAAATCCCCGTACCGCCCGTTGCGGCCGCCGTCACTTCCGCCTAAGCTCGTCTCCGCACGCCTCCCGTTTCCCCTCCCTCGGAGACTCCCCATGCCCCTCCTCCGGGCCGTCCTCGCCGTCGCCGCCGTCGGGCTGCTCGTCCCGACCGCCTTGGCCGATGTCAAGCTCCACCCCCTGTTCACCGACAACATGGTCCTCCAGCGGGACGCCGACGTGCCCGTCTGGGGGACGGCCGACCCGGGCGAGGAGGTCAAGCTCACCTTCCGGTCCGACGCGGCCGACAGCGCGGCCCAGGTCGTGGCGGTGAAGGCCAACGACAAGGGGCAGTGGAAGGCGACCCTCTCGACCCGCGGGCCGGCCGTCCCGGGCTACACGCTCACGGTCGCCGGCGGGAACACGGTCACGCTCAAGAACGTCGCCGTCGGCGAGGTCTGGGTCTGCTCCGGCCAGTCGAACATGGAGTGGGCCGTCGACTGGAGCGGGGAGCCGGCCAAGGTCAAGGCCGAGCCCGAGGCCAAGAACCCGAACCTGCGGCTGTTCACCGTCAAGAAGCGGACGGCCGCCGCCCCGATCACCGACATGGCCGACCTCGGACACTTCACGAAATGGGACGTGTGCTCGCCGGAGGCGATCGGCCCGTTCTCGGCCACCGCGTACCACTTCGGCAAGCACCTCCAGAAGGCCCTCGGGGTGCCGGTCGGGCTGATCCACACGTCCTGGGGCGGGACCCCGGCCGAGGCCTGGGCCAGCGCCGAGGCCCTGAAGGCGGTGCCCGAACTGGCGTACTACGTCGAGAAAGCCAAGAAGGCGGCGGACGCGGCCGCCCCGAAGAAGGAGGCGGTCGGCCCCAACACCGCGGCCAGCCTGTACAACGCGATGATCCACCCGCTCCTGCCGTTCGCGGTCAAGGGGGCGATCTGGTACCAGGGCGAGTCGAACGCCGACCGGGCGGCCGAGTACCGCACCCTCTTCCCGACCATGATCTCGGACTGGCGGGCCAGGTGGGGTTCCGACCTGCCGTTCTACTGCGTCCAGCTCGCCCCGTGGCACGCCAACGACGCCGACGGGGTGTCGTGGGCCGAGCTGCGGGAGGCCCAGCTCCACGCCACGAAGGCCCTGAAGAACGTCGGGATGGCGGTCATCACCGACGCCGGCGACCTGATCGACATCCACCCCCGGGACAAGGCGACGCCGGGCACCCGGCTGGCCCTGGCCGCCGAGGCCGGAACCTACGGGCTGAAGGTGGCCGGGTCCGGGCCGGTGTTCAAGGACCTGAAGGTCGAGGGCGGCAAGGCGATCCTGTCGTTCGACCACGTCGGCGGCGGGCTGGCCGCCAAGTACCGGACGCTCAACGGGTTCACCGTCTGCGGCGAGGACAAGGAGTTCTACCCGGCCAAGGCCAGGATCGAGGGCGACACCGTCGTCGTCACCTGCGACAAGGTGCCGAGCCCGGTGGCCGTCCGGTACGGGTGGAAGAACTACCCGGTGGTCAACCTGTACAACAAGGACGGGCTGCCGGCGACCCCGTTCCGGACCGACGACTTCCCGCTGACAACCGCGACCAAGAAGTGAGCGGCGGGGAAAACGAGCCGCACGATCAACGCGGAGATAAAGACACGATCCGGACGGAAGAATTCATCATGATTTGATCGTGTCTTGTCTGCGTTCATCGTGCGGCTGTTTCCGGGGCTGGTCATGTCCGATCGTGTAGTGGTGGTCGGCGGCGGGGTGGTCGGGGCCTGTTCCGCGTACTACCTGGCGAAGGCCGGGTGGCGGGTGACGGTCGTCGACCGGGGCCGGTTCGGGCGGGGCTGCTCGCACGCCAACTGCGGGTACGTCTGCCCGAGCCACGTCCTGCCGCTGGCCGTCCCCGGGGCGGTGCGGGCGACGCTCCGGACGCTCTTCGCCCGGAACTCGCCGCTCAAGGTCCGGCCGGCGGTGGTGCTGAAGAACCCCGGCTGGTTTTGGGGCTTCGCCCGGCGGTGCAACGAGCGGGACATGCTCGCCGCCGGCCGGGCCATCCAGGCGTTGCTGACCTCGTCCCGCGGCCTGTTCGACGACCTCATCCGAACGGAATCACTCGACTGCGAGTGGGAGACGAAGGGCCTGCTGTTCGTGTTCCGCTCGCGGGCGGCCTTCAACCACTACGCCCCGGTCGACGAGCTGCTGACGGAGACGTTCGGCACGCCGGCCCGGCGACTCGACGCCGACGCCCTGCTCGCGCTCGAACCGGCCCTGTTGCCCGGCAACGCCGGCGGCTACCTGTACGAGGGCGACGCCCACCTCCGGCCGGACCGGCTGATGGGCGAACTCCGCCGGGTGCTGGTCGGCCTCGGGGTCGAGGTCCGCGAGGACTGCGAGGTCACAGGCTTCGTCCGGGAGTGCGGCACCGCGAAGGCGGCCCGGACGGCGGCCGGCGAGGTCGAGGCCGACGAGTTCGTGGTCGCGGCCGGGGCGTGGACGCCGCAGCTCAACCGCGAACTCGGCTGCCGGGTGCCGATCCAGCCGGGCAAGGGGTACTCGGTCACGATGCCCCGGCCGGCCGTCTGCCCGACGTACCCGCTGATCTTCGAGGAACACCGGGTCGCGGTGACGCCGTTCCGGACCGGCTACCGGCTCGGCTCGACGATGGAGTTCGCCGGGTACGACGACACGCTGAACTGCGACCGGCTCGGCATCCTGACCGACGCGGCCAAGCTGTACCTCCGCGACCCGCTGGCGGAGCCGGTGCAGGAGGAGTGGTGGGGGTGGCGGCCGATGACCCCCGACGGGCTCCCCGTCATCGACCGCAGCCCGGCCCTGGGGAACGTCCTGATCGCCGCCGGGCACAACATGCTCGGGCTGTCGATGGCAGCCGGAACCGGGAAACTCGTCGCAGCGTTGGTGGGGCGGGAGAAGCCCCACCTCGACCCGAACCCGTACCAACTGGCCCGATTCTAACCCCGGTCGCTCGGACCGGGATTTGTTCGGCCGCAAACGGATTCGTCAGCCCGCAAACCGGTTCGTCAGCCGCGGGGTGTGTGCCGCGGCTGGAACCATCCGCCGGGTCACTTCTTCCCGGCCACCACCTCGGCCAGCCCGGCGTCGATGTACTGGCCGCCGCCGGTCTGCTTGCAGTGGACGGCGATCACGTTCGCCCCGGGCTTCAGCGCCTTGCGGGCCTCGGGCGAGATGGCCGTCGGGACGTAGTCGGTTGTGTACCCGGTCAGCCGGGCCGCGGGCACCCCGTTGACGTACACCTCGGCGTCCTCGTCGTGGTGCATCAGCAGGATGAACTCGCCCGGCGGCAGGTCCTTCAGCTCGAACGTCCGCCGGAGCCAGATGTCCGGCGTCTTCCACTCGGTCCGCACCTTCGCGCCGGGCGTCCCCTCGGTCCCGAACCCGCCCGGCCCCTCCTTCCACCCGGCCGCGTCGAACCCGGCCGCCTCCCACCCGGCGGCCGGCTTCTCGGTCGTGTACTGCCAGACCTGCCCGTCGTTGATCGAGCTGGGGACCAGCACCCGGTACTCCGGGGCCGGGCCGAACAGGGCCTTGTGCCAGGCGGCCGTCTCGGCCGGGTCGAACTTCAGCACCTCCCGGTCGTAGGTCATCAGCCCGTTCACCTCCACCTCCACGTCGGTGGTTTGGGTGTACACGGCGGCCGCGCACCCCCGGCCGATCAGCCGGTGGAGCCGGAGCATGAGCTGCCGGTAGCCCTGCCGCAGGTCGGCCTCGCTGGTGAAGGTGCGGTAGCCCCAGTTCCCCTGGTCCTTCCACAGGTGCCCCTTCACCGGCAGCCCGAGCCCGCCGAACTCGCCGAGGACGCTGACCCGGTCGGGCATGACCGGGAACATGCCCGGGCCGGGGTAGTTGTGCATGTCCTTCATGTCCCCGTACCCGCGGTCGGTCCAGCCGCTCGGGCCGTTCACCAGCCGGGAGGGGTCGTACTCCTTGACCCACTTGAGGACGTCGTTGGTGTCGTGCTGGCCCCACCCCTCGTTGAACGGCACCCAGCAGGTGATGCACGGGAAGAACCGGAGGTGGTCGATCATCGCCTTCAGTTCCGTGCGGAACTGCTTCTTGTCCTCCGGCGAGAAGGTGGCGTCCTCCTTCCAGTCCGGCTGGACGAACTGGGTCTTCTCGACGAACCCGCTCGGCATGTCCTGCCAGACTAGGAGGCCGATCTTGTCGCAGTAGGCGTACAGCCCGGCCGGCTCGACCTTGATGTGCTTGCGGAGCATGTTCATGCCCAGCTTCTTGAGCACGTCGAGGTCGTACCGCATGGCCTCTTCGGACGGCGGGGTCAGGAGCCCGTCCGGCCACCACCCCTGGTCGAGCGGCCCGACCTGGAAGAGCGGCTTGTTGTTGAGCATCAGCCGCAGGACGCCGTCCGCGTCCTTCCCGGCCGACACCTTCCGCATGGCGAAGTACGACTCGGCCTCATCGACGGGCACCTCGCCGCCGTCGTTGCCGTCCTTCCGGGTGATGGCAACGGAGACGTCGTAGAGGTGCGGGGAGTCCGGCGACCAGAGCCGGGGGTTCGGGGGAAGCCGCAGCCGGACCGGTTGGCCCACCGGGGCGAAGGTGCCGCTTTTCGTTCTCTTCCCGTCCTTCAACATCACGAGTACGTTGTCGCCGGGTTGGGTCCCTCGGCAGGTGACGGTGAACGTGGCCTCGCCGCGGTCGATGTCGGGGGTCGCCACGACCGACACGATGTTCGCGTCCGGCACCGGCTCCATCCAGACCGTCTGCCAGATGCCGGTGACGGGGGTGTACCAGATGCCGCCGGGCTTGTTGACCTGCTTGCCCCGCGGCTGGCTGGCGGTGTCGGTCGGGTCCCACACCCGGACGACGACCTCGCCCTTGCCCTCCTTCAGGGCGTCGGTGATGTCGAAGCTGAACGGGTCGGACATCCCCTTGTGGTTGCCCAGCTCCTTGCCGTTGACCCAGACCGTCGCCTCGAAGTCGACCGCCCCGAAGTGGAGGAGGACCCGTTTCCCCTTCCATCCGGCCGGCACCTCGACCGTCCGGCGGTGCCACAGGTTCTGCTCGGGCGAGACCCGCTTGCCCACGCCCGACAGCGCCGCCTCGACGGCGAACGGGACGAGGATTTGGCCGTCCCACTTCTCCGGCTTGGCCGCCCCCTTCGGGGTGATGGCGTAGTCCCACAGGCCGTTGAGGTTCTGCCAGTCCTTGCGGACGAGCTGCGGCCGGGGGTACTCCCGCCAGGCGTTGTCGGGGGTGACGGCCTTCCCCCACTTGGTCATCAGCGGGGCCGGGGCCGGCTTCCAGTCGGCCGCCGACGCGGTCAGCGGCAAGGCGAGGAGTGCGAGGATGGGGAGGCAGCGGGAGAGGGACATAAGCGACTCCTGGCGGACGTGGTCGGCGACCCGGGCCGACAGGCCCGGGTAGTAAGGGTCAATCTGTGACCCGCTTGACGATGTTCGCGTAGGCGTCGATCCGGCGGTCCCGGAAGAACGGCCAGTTCCGCCGGACATCCTCCATCTTCTTCCGGTCACAGGCGACGACCAGGACCTCTTCCCGGTCGGGGCTCGCCTTGGCGACGACCCGGCCGAACGGATCGGACACGAACGACCCGCCCCAGAACTCCAGCCCGTCGCCGACCAGGACCTCGTGCCCGACCCGGTTCACGGCGGCGACGTAGGTGCCGTTGGCGATGGCGTGGCCCCGCATGCTGGTCTCCCAGGCGGAGTGCTGCGCCTCGCCGTACTCGGCCTTCTCCCGCGGGTGCCAGCCGATCGCCGTCGGGTAGAAGATCACCTCGGCGCCCTGGAGGGCCGTCAGCCGGGCCGCCTCGGGGTACCACTGGTCCCAGCAGACGAGGGTGCCGACCTTAGCGGGTGGGGTGGTGAACACCCTGAACCCGAGGTCGCCGGGGGTGAAGTAGAACTTCTCCAAGAACAGCGGGTCGTCCGGGATGTGCATCTTGCGGTACAGGCCGAGCAGTCCGCCCTTCGCGTCGTGGACGGTGGCGGTGTTGTGGTACACGCCGGCCATCCGCTTCTCGAACAGCGACCCGACCACCACGACCTTGTTCGCCTTGGCGGCGGCCGCCAGCCGGGCCTCGCTCGGCCCCGGGATCGGCTCGGCCAGGTCGAAGAGGGCGGCGTCTTCCTTCTGGCAGAAGTAGTACCCGGTGAACAGCTCCGGCAGGCAGACGACCTCGGCCCCGCGCTTGGCGGCGTCGGCGACGGCCGCCTCGGCGGCCGCCAGGTTCCGCTCCTTGTCGGCCGACATCCGCATCTGGACGAGGCCGATGGTGAACTGGTCCTTCGTCATCGTGCGTTGGTCCTTGGTCCCCGGCCGGAGGTCTGTTATACCGAACCCAACTCCCCCGTCCCCGCCCGGCCGCGGCCGATCACCCCGGACGACCGTCCCATGACGACCGACAAGAACATCACCAGCGTGCTGAAGGAAACCCGGCTGTTCCCGCCGCCGGCCGCCTTCGCCGAGAAGGCCCACGTCGGGGAGGCCGAGCGGGACCGGCTGGCCGCTTGGGCGGAGAAGGACCCCGAGGGCTTCTGGGCTGAGCAGGCCAAGACACTCGACTGGTTCGAGCCGTGGCGGACGGTGCTGGACTGGTCGGGGGCCCCGCACGCCCAGTGGTTCGTCGGCGGGACGCTCAACGCCAGCTACAACTGCCTCGACCGGCACCTCAAGGAGCGGGCGGATAAGACGGCCATCCTCTGGGAGGGCGAGCCGGGCGACACCCGCACCCTGACCTACCGGCAGCTCCACGCCGAGGTGTGCCGGTTCGCCAACGTCCTCAAGGGGCTCGGCATCGGCAAGGGCGACCGGGTCACGATCTACCTGCCGATGGTGCCGGAAGCCGCGGTGGCGATGCTCGCGTGCGCCCGGATCGGGGCCACGCACTCGGTCGTGTTCGGCGGGTTCTCGGCAGACGCGGTCGCCGACCGGAACAACGACGCCGGGTCGAAGCTGGTCATCACCGCCGACGGCGGCTGGCGGCGGGGGAAGGTCGTCCCGCTCAAGGCGAATGTGGACGAGGCCCTGACCAAGTCGCCGACGGTGACGAACTGCATCGTCCTGAACCGCTGTAACACGCCGGTGGAGATGAAGCCGGGCCGGGACCACTGGTGGCACGAGCTGGCCGCGAAAGCGTCCGCCGACTGCCCGGCCGAGCCGCTCGACAGCGAGCACCCGCTGTTCATCCTCTACACGTCCGGCAGCACCGGGAAGCCGAAGGGCGTGTTGCACACCACCGGCGGCTACCTGCTCGGCACGTCGCTGACCCACAAGTGGGTCTTCGACATCAAGGAGGACGACGTCTACTGGTGTACCGCCGACGTCGGCTGGGTGACCGGCCACAGCTACATCGTCTACGGCCCGCTGGCCAACGGCACGACGGTCGTGATGTACGAGGGAGCCCCGAACCAGCCGAAGGAAGACCGCTTCTGGGAGATCGTCGAGAAGTACAAGGTCACGGTCTTCTACACCGCCCCGACCGCCATCCGGGCCTTCGTCAAGTGGGGCGACCACTGGCCCAAGAGCCACGACCTGTCGAGCCTCCGGCTGCTCGGGACGGTCGGCGAGCCGATCAACCCCGAGGCGTGGATGTGGTACCACGAGGTGATCGGCGGCGGCCGCTGCCCGATCGTGGACACCTGGTGGCAGACCGAGACCGGGGCGATCATGATCTCGCCGCTACCCGGGGCGATCTCGACCAAGCCGGGGAGCGCGACCAAGCCGCTACCGGGCGTCGCGGCGGAAGTCGTGGACAAGGCGGGGAACCCGGTGCCCGCGAACCAGGGCGGGTTCCTGGTCGTCAAGCGGCCGTGGCCGAGCATGATGCGGACGATCCACGGCGACCCGGAGCGGTTCAAGGCGACGTACTGGAGCAACTACCCGGGGGTGTACTTCACCGCGGACGGCGCCCGCCGCGACGAGCACGGGTACATCTGGGTGATGGGCCGGGTGGACGACGTGCTGAACGTCAGCGGCCACCGGCTGAGTACGATGGAGGTGGAGAGCGCGCTCGTGCATCACCCGAAGGTGGCGGAGGCCGCGGTGGTCGGGCGGCCGGACGACCTGAAGGGGGAGGCGATCTGCTGCTTCGTGACCTTGAAGCAGGGGGTGGCGGCATCGGACGAGCTGAAGGCCGAGTTGAAGGCGCACGTGGCCAAGGACATCGGGGCCTTGGCCCGGCCGGACGACGTGCGGTTCACCGACGCCCTGCCGAAGACCCGGAGCGGGAAGATCATGCGGCGGCTGCTGCGGGACATCGCCGCCGGCAAGGAGGGCGCCCAAGACACGACCACCCTGGAGGACTACGGCGTCCTCGCCCGCCTCCGCGAGCAGGACGAGGGGTGACGGGCGAGGGTGTGGTAGAATCATGGTGGGCCGCCGGCCGGGGGTTGCGATGGCGACGCCGCTCGAACAGCTCGACCTGATGCGGGACCTCCGGCCGAACTGGGACGGGTACGGGGCCGATCCGACCGACCCGGCGGTGATCGAGGTGGCCAAGGAGTTCGTCCGGTTGCTCGCCGCCCTCCGCCCGGGCGACCCGTACAAGGACGTGTTCGTCTCCCCGGGCCGGGCCGGGGGCGTACTCATCGAGTGGGCCGACGCCCGAGCCGAGCACGAGCTGGAGATCGAACCGGACGGCACCTGGGGCTTTCTGCACACCGACCGGTCTACGGGCCAGATGACCGAGCGGCGGCTCCGCCCGACCGGCCAGGTCGTTCACCCGGGGGTCCTCCAAGAACTCCGCGAACTCGCCGCCTGATTCCGCCCGGCCGCCCTCACCCGGCCGGAGGTGCATCCCGAGGTATCGTCGCGGCCGGGCGCGGCGCGTCCCGTTCGCGGGCGGGCAACCGCTCGTGGGATAACGAACCGGTCCGCAACGGGCTGAAGCCCACGGGCTCGTAGTCTTCGCGCCGGTCCGGGGGATGTGGCGATGTCCGACGATCAGGTCGCGGACGACGAAGTGATCCTCCGGCACATCCCCGGAGGTACGACTTTCCAGGCACCGGGCCCGCGGATCACCAGCAAGAACTTCGAGCTGCGGCCCGGGGAAGTTGGCATCTCGGTCAGCCGGTCGGGGATCACCCCGCCGGAGGAGCTCATGGCCCGGATCGGCGACCCGGCCGCCGGCTCGCGGATCGCCGTGGCAACGGCCGCCGCGGTCCGAGCCCTGGGGCTGGAGGTCGTCCCGGACCCAATCCCCGACGACCCGGGACACGCCCTGATCCGCGACGGCGCGGCCAGCCTGACGAGTCAGGCCGTACGGAAGCAACTCGCCGTCCTGTTCCAGTTCCTCCCGCCGTGACGCCGGCTACCGCCGCTTGCTCTTCGGCGGGCCGAGGACTTCCTGCAGGATGACGGCCATGGCCACCCCGTTGGCCGAGCCGAGCAGGGCCGTCAGGTCCTTCCCGAGGGCCGTCTTGGCCGCCGGCCGGGGCCGCCCGGCGAACCGGGTGATGCTCGTCGCCGGCGCACCGGTCGAGGAGGTCGGGGTCACCACCGCGGCGACCGGCAGGTCCTCCGGCCGGGCCCCGCCCTCCGGCGACAGCGACCCGGGGGCGACCGGGGCCGGCGGGGCGGCCATCGCCCCCCGGTCCAC
>JAIEQO010000909.1 GCA_019747655.1 Gemmataceae bacterium
AGTCGACGACGCCTGCGGCCGGGCCGAGCAGGATGCCGACCCCGGCCCCGGGGTGGCGGCGGAAGGCGGCGTCGAGCCAGGAGTGTGTCGGGCGGTCCAGGCCCCAGCCGCGGCCGGCCGGGGCCTTCCCGCCGGGCCGGACCAGGACCGGCCAGAAGCCGTGGTCGAGCAGCCAGGCCGCGGTCGCGCGGGCGGTCGGCGGGGGCGGCCCCCGAAGTTCGGGCGATGGGCGTGCGGTTTGGGGCGTCGGGTTCGTCGTGCTTTTCATCTGGTCGCCGTGGAGCCGTCAGGGATCCGGGCTCGACAAGGTTATGGCGGTGTGAAGACGGGAGGTGCGGTGACGAGGGGTAACGAACGGGCTGCTCCACCATCGCCCCGCGGCCGAGGGCGGTCACGGGGCGTCTGCCGTCTGCACGACCGGCCGGACCGCGGCACGAACCGGGCGGGCGTGTGGCCGTGAAGGCGGTACTCGGCGACCGTCCGGGGAACGCCGTTTGTGGGCGGACCGACGCCCACTTGGCTCGCCGACCTGCCGGAAGCGCAAACGGTGCCCGGAAGCCCCCTCACGTCCGATAACGCCCGCTTATCGGCGGTGAGCCGGCCGCCGGTTCGGGGTGCGAACGACGACCGCGGCTCGCGCCCCGCCGCGGGCCGTGGTAGCCTGGCTGTCAAGACTACCCGTCACCCCGGCCATGTCAGCGAACCCACCCCGTACCGCCAGCCCACCGACCGTCCCGCCGACCGCGGCCGGGTGCCACGCCGCCCGGCTCGAGGAGGTCGGCCGGAGGGCCGGCGAGTACCTGGAGAAGTCCCGGGCGGCGAACACCCGGCGGGCGTACCGGGCCGACTGGCGGGACTTCGAGGCCTGGTGCGCGAAGTACCGGCGGCCGGCCCTCCCGGCGGCGCCAGGGACGGTCGCGTACTACCTGGCCGACCGGTCCCGGGCCCTGAAGACCAGCACCCTCCGCCGGCGGCTGGCGACGATCGCCGAGGCCCACCGGGCGGCCGGGCTCGACCCGCCGACGGCGGCCGCCGAGGTCCGGCTGGTGTGGGCCGGGATCCGGCGGGAGAACGGCAGCCGCCCGGACCACGTGAAGCCGGTGCTGACCCGCCACCTCCGCTCGATGGTCGCTGCCCTCCCCGACTCCCTCCTGGGGGCCCGGGACCGGGCCCTCCTGCTGCTCGGGTTCGCGGGGGCGTTCCGGCGGAGCGAGTTAGTCGGGCTGGAGGTGGCCGACCTGGAATCGACCGACGAGGGGCTGGTGGTGGCCGTCCGGAGGAGCAAGACCGACCAAGCGGGGGCCGGGCGGACCGTCGGCATCCCGTTCGGGGGCCGTCCCGAGACCTGCCCGGTCCGGGCCGTCCAGGCCTGGCTCGACCGCTCCGGGACCGACGCCGGCCCCCTCTTCCGCGCCGTCAACAAGCACGGACAGGTGTCGGCGGCCCGGCTGTCCGACCGGGCGGTGGCCGAGGTGGTCAAGCGGACCCTGTTGGCGGCCGGGCTCAGCCCCCAACGGTACGCCGGGCACTCGCTGCGGGCCGGGCTGATCACCCAGGCCGCGATGGAGGGGGTGCCCGAGCGGACCATCCAGGGGCAGTCCGGTCACCGGTCGTTGGAGGTGCTCCGCCGGTTTATCCGGGACGGCAACCTGTTCCGGGAGAACGCCGCCACCAAAGTGGGGCTGTGAGGGCGTCGGAACTCTGTGTCGGTCCGGTTGGGTGCGTGTCAGAATCGGTTTCAAAAGGGTCAGGCTCTGGCCTTCGGCTTGTAGCGGAACGTCCGCCGCCCCCGTGGCGGCCGGGCGCGGCGGGCCATCCGGTGAATGCTGCTCAGCTTCACCATCGCCGCGCTCGTCGTCGGCAACCGCTCGAAGTCCCGGACCAGCCGCCGCGACCGGACCAGGCCGGCGAACGTCTGCTCCACCACCCACCGCTTGGGCAGCGGGTGGAACCCCTTCTGCCCGTCCGGCCGACTCGTCACCTCCACCCGCAACCGCTCCTGCCCCCGCAGCCACCCGTCCAGCGTGTCGTTCCGGTACTTCGCGTCCGCCCACACCACCGACAGGCGGGGGAACGGCTCCGCCCGCAATTCGGCGAGCAACTTGGGGGCGGTCGTCCCGTCGTCCCGGTTGGCCGCCGTCACCAGCACCACGAGTAGCAGCCCCAGCGTGTCGGTGACGATGTGCCGCTTCCGCCCGCGGACCATCTTGCCCCCGTCCACCCCGACCTCGGCCCCGCCGTGGGCCGTCTTCGCGGACTGGCTGTCGATGCACGCCCCGCTCGGGGTCGGGTCGCGGCCGAGCTTGGTCCGCACCTCCACCCGCAGGGCGGAGACCAGCCGGTCCCAAGTGCCATCGGTCTCGAACGCCCGGAAGAAGTTGTAGGCCGTCTTCCAGTGCGGTAGGTCGTGCGGCAGTGCCCGCCACGAGCACCCCTCCCGGTTCACATACAGCAAGGCGTTGATGACCTCCCGCATGTCGTACTTGCGGGGCCGCCCACCCGCCCTCACCGGCGGGATCAGGCGGGCAATCAGCTTCCATTGGGTGTTGGTCAGGTCACTGGGGTAGGGTTTCCGTGCCATGCCGACAGACTATGGCCCCACACCTTTTGGAACAGTTTCTCAGATTCGCCCGGCCGGGTCGTTCGTAAGGAGCCGGATAAGGAGTCCACCACCGTCAACGACTGTCGCCGCCGTCACCCATCCTGTCGGATCCTGCTCAAACCGGAAGTGACGGTCGCGGCTGGTGCCGATGAACCGCACCCGCCGGCCGAGAGGAGCCGGACCGCGGACTTGTATCGGGTGTCCCGCCGCAGACCGGCCATGGCCAGCAACGGGTAGCTCAGGCGCGGCACCGCCGGCCGCGGCCGGCGGCGGGGCCCGCCCGGGACAAACGTCATCGGGCCGCCCGCCCGGCGTCCGTGCCGGGTCATGGTGTGGTCGGGTCCGTGACCGGGGCGGTGGTTGCTACTTCCCGTTGCCCTTTTTCGGGGGCGGGTGCTTGCGGTGGTCGTGGTCGTCGGGGGTGTCGTCCCCCTGCCCGACCTGATCCTGGGTGAACTTGAACGCCGCCTGCTCGGCGTCCTCCCACTTGCCGGCCCGCGCCATCCCGATGATCCGGTCGAACCCGGCCCGCTCCTCCGCGGTCATCTTGCCCTCGCGGGTGAGCTTCTCGACCCCCTTCTCGGCATCGGCCAGCCGCTTCTCGTCGCGGGTGTTGCAGGCCGTGTACAGGAGCTGCATGAGTGACAGCGACTCCCGGCTGGACACCGCCGGGTACTGCCGGCAGCCCGGCCACCAGACGACCAGGAGCGGGATCAGCAGCACCCCCGGCCGTGCCGCCCTGTCAGTAGAGCCGGCGGCGGTCGGGGGCGTCCTCGTCGTCGGGTTTAGAAGTCACCGGGGATGTCCCCCATCGTCATGCTGGACAGGCCCGCCCAGGTGTTCAGGTTGATGCTCGTCGGGACGAACTGGACGCTGCCGTCGCCGAACAGGACGTTGCCGCCCTGCCAACGGGCGTACATCTGGCAGACGTGCAGGTCGGGAGCGACGGCGGGTGGACGACGCCCGGCTCGCCGTCGGCCGGCCCGCTGTGTCACAGCACCAGGGTGGCCCCGGCGTCGCACTCGGTGAACGGGAACCGGGCCGGGTCGTTCGGGCACACTTCCGCCCCCGGCACCACCCCGACCCACGTCTTGTCGCTGACCGACGTGTGCTCGCCGACAAACACGGTGCTGCTCGTCCCGTCGGTGACGGCCGCGATCGTCGTCCGCGAGTTGCGGAAGAACGGGCCGGTGCCCGGGAGGCCCGACTGGTCCTTGATGTCGTAGGCCCAGCACTCGTCCTGGCCGTTGTTGGCCACGTAATGCGACATGCCGAACTCGGCCAGCACCGCCCCGCCGGCGTCCTTCACCTTCATGGTCGGCCCGGCGTTCGGGGCCGCCGGGTTGACGAACACCTTGAGGGAGGTCTTGACCGCGGCCGCGTTCAGCGGGTCCCAGCACGGCAGGTCGAGCAGGAGCTGCTTATGGAGGTTGTCCTGCTCCAGGTACGGCAGGAGCTGCGTCCCCCACCCCTACCGGGGGCGGCGTCTACGAACGCCGGCCCGGTCTGGCCGGCGAAATCGACCTGGTAGCCGGCCGGGAACCGGCCCTGGGCGTCGTGGTGGTGGTGCATCGCCAGCCCGATCTGCTTGAGGTTGTTCTGGCTCTGGAGCCGGGCGGCGGCCTCCCGCACCCTCTGCACCGCCGGTAGCAGTAGGCCGATCAGGATGGCGATGATGGCGATCACGACCAGCAGCTCGATCAGGGTGAACGCCGACCTCGATCGACTCGTCATGATGAGACTCCGTAGGGGTTGGAGGGACGGACACCGGCTGGGCGGCTAACCGCTGCCGAGGAGGATGCCGGCGAGGACCACCAAGGCCCCGCCGACGACGACCTGCACGACCGACTTCCAGAACGGAGTGTCCAGGAATCGGAACCGGATCCAGGAGATCACGAGCAGTTCCAGCCCGACCACGGCGAACGCCAGCACCAAGGCCGACCGGACGTCCGGCAGGAGGAACGGGAGGGTGTGGAGGATGCCGCCGGCGAACGTGGCCGCCCCGGTGACGACCCCGCGGGCGGTGCCGCCCCCCCGGCCGGTCAGCGCCCCGTCGTCCGACAGCCCCTCGCTCATGCCCATGCTGATGGCCGCCCCGACCGACGCGGCCAGCCCGACCAGGAAGGCGACCCGCGGCTGGCCGGTGGCGTAAGCGGTGGCGAACAGCGGGGCGAGGGTGGACACCGACCCGTCCACCAGCCCGACCAGGCCCGGCTGGACCACCCGGAGCAGGAACTCGCGGCAGCCCCCCTTCGGGGACCGCTGGCAGCCGCGGACCCCCAGCCGGTGGAGCAGGCCGCACCCGACCCGCTGCTCCTCGGGCGGCAGCACCGGCAGCGGGGTGTTCGGAGGGAAACTCGTCATCGGATGACTTCCTCGTGAGGTCGTCGGACGCACCTCTCGTTGCACCCGGCCGCCGACGGCGAGCCGGTTGGCGAAGTACCTCGCATGACGCTTGCCGGAGTGGTTGCTCATCCGCCCGTCGGGGATGTGACCCTCGAGGGCGGCCGTCGGGTCCGGAGCGTCGGGTGTCGCAGGTTCACGCGGAGTCCCTCCTGCCGGGGTGGCCGTCGGGAACCGCCTCGCACCGGACCCCGACCACCGCCCGCGGCTCGAGGCGGACCCGCTCGCCGCCGATCTGCAAGTCCAGTACGCCGTCGAGCGGGTCGCACCCGACCACCCGCACCCGGGCACCGGGGACGAGGCCGAGTTCCCGCCAGCGGCGGAGCCGGTTCGCGTCCCCGTCCTCGACTTCGCGGACGACCATGCACTGGCCGGCGGCGAACTCGCCGACCGGCCGCAGCCGGCGGCGGACGACGCTCCCGTCCGGGGCCGGGATGGGGTGACCGAACGGGCCTTCGACCGGCTCCCCCAGGTACTCGGCCAGCGCCCGCTCCAGCCGGGGCGAGATCGCGTGCTCCAGCACCTCGGCGTCGGGGTGCACCTCGGCCAGGTCGTACCCCAACGCCGTCACCAGGAAGCACTCGACCAGCTGGTGCCGGCGGACGACCCGGCGGGCCTCGGCCAGCCCCTTCGCCGTCAGCCGGGCACCCCGGTGCGGCTCGTACTCGATCCAGCCGGCGTCGGCCAGCCGGCGCAGCATGTTGGTGACGGACGGGGCCTGGACGCCCAGCCGGGCGGTGATCGCCCGGGTGGCGACCCGCTCGTCCGCCCCGCCGGCGTCGTGGATCGCCTTCAGGTAGTCCTGGCTCGCCCGCGTCGCGTGGTCCGGCATGGGAACAACCCCGTTCACTTCGTGACCGTCGCCGGGGTCGGCCCGACGCGGTACAGGTGGGTGCCGATGCGGACGAAGAACGCCCCCTCGACGGCGGCCACGCCGTAGACGAGCGGGTCCGTGTACTCCGGCTGCGGCTTTGCGGGGCCGGGAGTCCGTCTCGGTCGGCGGATCGTAGTCGAAGGACCGGGCCGGCACGGGCGGGGCGTCGGCCGGCCACAGTCGGCTCTCGGCCACCACCTCGAACCGGTCACCGGCCCCGTTGAGGGCGGACAGCGGTTCGGGCGAAACGACCTGGACGCGGGTCTCGTCCGCCCCGGGGCTGAACACATCCAGTCTGCCGTCGGCCGCCGGTATTCCGTCGGCGTGATACTCGTCGTTCCCGAGGGAAACGACGTGGTAGGGCCCGCCAAGGCCGCGGTCGGTTGTAGCGTGGGAATGCGAGCACGGCCGGCACGGCGAGCGGGACCAGGAGTCTTCGCTACAGCGAGTCGAGGAAGGCCAGCTGGGCACGCCGTTTGGCCTCCGGCAAGTCCCTATATCGGTCCCGCGCGCCGCAACCCTGCCCGTCGTGGAGCCGGATCGCCTCGTCCACCGTCCCGGCCCGCCCGTCGTGCAGGTAGAACGGCAGTTCCCGCAGCCCCCAGAGCGGGGCCGGCCGCATCTCCCGGCCGGTCGCCGTCCCCTGCTCGATCCCGTCCCCGCGTTCCCCCATGTCGTGCAGCAGGAAGTCGGAGTACGGGTCGAACGTCACCCGGTCCAACGCCTCGACCGGGTTCGGGCCGGTCCGCATCGTCGGCTGGTGGCAGTCGGCACAGCCGATCTGGCCGAACACGGCCCGGCCGAGCCGGTCGGGCGGCGGACCCGGCCGAAGTTATCCCCGGCCGCCGACGAACGAGCCGTGCCCCAGGGCGAGTTCGTCCGGGAACACGTCGTCGGCTGACGGGCCTGCGTACACATGCAGCCGGGTGCCCGCTCCGGCGACTACCTCGGCGCGGCCGTCGGCGTCCGAATCGACGGTGGCCACCCGGACGCCGCCGCGGTCCCCCGGATCGGCGGCGAAGTAGTCGGCCAACACCGCCCCGTACCGGCTCAACACGCGAACCCGCGGCCCGCCGCCGTCGCCGGCCCCGACGATCAGTTCGTCCACACCGTCGCCGTCCGTGTCGCCGGCTGCCAGCCAGATTCCGCCCCGGAACTCCGGCTCGAACGCCGCGACGCGGCCGAGAGGAACGGCCTGGCCGCCGACCACGTCGAACGTCCGAACCACCGCCCCGCCCCCGGCACCCGCGCCGACGGCCAGTTCGAGGGCCGGGTCGGCGTCGAAGTTGCCGAGCGTCAGGCTCACCCCGCCGGTGAAGTCGGCCGGGAACGCGAAGAAATCGGCGAGGATCGACGAGTCCTTGCCGCTGAAGACTCGCACGCGCGGGCCGCCGCCGGCCCCCGCCCCGACCGCCACGTCGTCGATGCCGTCGCCGTCCACGTCTCCGACCGTCACCACGACACCGCCCCGGAACTCGTCCTCGAAGGCGAAGAAGTCGAGCACGACCGCGCCGGTGACGCCGTCGAAGGCGCGGACGTGAGGGCCGCCGCCGGCCCCCGCGCCCGTGACAACCTCGGGCACCCCGTCGCCGTTCAGGTCGCCGGTCGCCACCCGGACGCCGCCGCGGAACGACGGGTCGTAAGCCATGACCTCGGACTTCGGCAGCCCGGTCTGGGCGTCGTACACCTTGACCATCGGCACGCCGCCCGCGCCGGCCCCGACGGCGAACACCTCCGAGTTGCGCGTCCCGAAGGCGTATCCGCCGAACTCGCCGCCGCGGGTCACTCCGACCTCGGCGTCCGCGCCCGACGTGACCGTCCAACCCGGCCGGGCGGCCAGGACGACCCGGTACGAACCCGGCTCGGCGAAGCCGTCGATCATGAACGTGCCGTCCGCACCCGTCGTCGCCTCGCCGACGGCACCCTCTTCGCCTTCGAGGCGCACGGTGAGTCCGGCCAGGGGTCGCTCGTTGGCGTCCCGCACGCCGTTGCCGTTGCGGTCGTGGAACGCGGTGCCGGTCACGGCCGGGTTGAAGACGAACACGTTCTCCTGCAAGTTCGTCACCGTGGAGTTCCGGCGGATGAGGTCCGCGAGCGTGGTGCCCTCGACCTCGGCCAGTTCCGCCCCGGTGAGTTCCCGCTGGTACCAGAAGCGGTCGCCGTCGCGGACCCGCTCGAACTGCTCCGCGATGATCGTCCGGAACAGCGGGCCGACGCTCGAACCGGCCGCGTGGTCCTCGGCCAACCCGCCCACCCACGGGTCGATGTTGTCCACCCGGCCGTACAGCGCCTGCAACTTCCCTTGCAACTGCGGGTTCGACGTGATCCCGGCGAAGTCCGTCACCCGCGGCAGGCCGTAGGCGGCGCGGAGCGAGTTGTAGTCGGCCAGGCCGTGGTCGCGGCCCCGCTGGATGTTCAGGCTCGCCAGGTCGAACCCGCCGGCCCCGGGAGGGCCGAAGAGGAAGTTGCGGACGCCGCTGACGATCACGTTGTCCACCTCGCGGGCGGCGTCGGTGGCCAGGTACTTCAGGATCGGGTCGGCCCCCTCCCGGACCACCACGCCGGGGTTGGAGAAGGCCTGGCTCAGGTCCAGTCCTTCGCGGATACGACCGGCCGAGTTGTCGAGGAACTGCACGTCGTTGGCCAGGAGCGTGTGCCCGATCCGCAGCGCGGCGGTCGAGAACTCGTTGGCGATGCCGGGGTTGACCGTCGGGTCGTAGCCCGCGTAGGGCCGTAGGGCGTTCGCGCCGAGCAGGGCCGGCAGCCACTCGTTGTAGGTGATCGCCTGAAGCTCAGCCCCGACGATCCGGCGGGCACGCTGGTAGACCTCCTCGTCGCCGAGGCCGGGGTTCGCGGCGGCAATCTCGGCCGCCAAGCGGTTGTGCTCGCGCACGAACAGGGTTTGCACGGCGGTCAACTCGATATTCTCGTTCGCACGAATGTCGCCTGCCAGGAACAACTGGTCGTTCGGCGTCGGCCCGTCGTTCTGGTTCGGCAAGCCGTCCGCGTTGAACGGCAGGAGGTTCCCCGCACTCGTCTTGAGGCGGCCCCCGGAGAACGTCCGCAGGGCGGCGGCGCGGGTCGCGTCGGAGCCGTAGACCACCGAGCCGTCGAGGTAGGCGGTCAGTTCGTTGAACTGTTGCCGCGGGTTGCCTGCCCCGGTGCCGGTCGCCGGGTCGAACTCCGACCGGCTGAGGCCGATCGTCCGGGTGCCGGTACCGGCGGGGTCGAACTCCGGGTCGCCGATGGGGACGGGGATCGGGAAGCGGTCCCGCGGCGACCCCGGTTGGGTGAGGCTCAGGTCGTGGTCGATGAACTGGCCGAAGGCGTAAACCCAGGCCGAGAGGCCGCGATTACTCGCCTCGTCCTGGACCACGTCATCGCCGGCGACCGCGTTGCTGATCGCGCGGGGACTCGGGCGGGTCGCGCCGGCCGGACTGGAGATGCCGTCGCCGTAGGCCGCCGGCCCCACGCGCAGGAGCGTGCTGCCGGCGCTGCCCCAGTCGGGGTGGGCGATGTTGTTACCGCTGCCGTCGATGGATCGGAAGCCGGACGACGGCAGCGCCCGGGACTCCAGGGGTTGGCAGGCGGGCCGAAAGCGATTCGAGGTCTTCGGCTTCGTATTCTTCTGCTGGCTCATGAGCCGGACTCCTGGGTGAAGGTGCATGTGCGGGGCCGACCGGAAACGATTTCCGGTCGGCGGTCGGGCTACGGGTCCGGGTCAGTAGTCGCCGGGGATCACTTCGCCGCCGGCCCGGGTCGAGAGGGCTTTCAGGACGGTCAAGCTGGTCGAGAACTTGATCGACTGGACCGACCCGTCCGCGAACAGGAACAGCACGGCCCCGGTGTGCGGCCCGAAAAAGAACTCCGGCTCCGAGCCGGGGTCGTTGAGCGGCTCGTCCTCGAAATAGGCCATCACCTGGGCCGGGGTCGAGGAGACGTTGGCCGGGTTGCCGTACTGGCGGATGGTGCCGTTGGTGAGTGCCCCGGCCCACGGCGATTGGGCGAACTTGCACGCCCGCTCGCCGATCGCCAGGGTGCTGCTCGTCCCGTCGGTGATGTCGGCGATGCGGAAGCGGCTGTTCCGGGCGAACAGGCCTTTGCAGTTGGTGACGCCCGGGTTGTCTTCGATGTCGACGACGGGGTCGGCCCCGAAGCAGGCCGCGTAGCTGTTGGTCGCCGCCTTCCCGACGGTGCCCGAGCCGGCGTCCGGGACGTCGAACACCCCGGTGTTGAGGTCGGACGGGCAGACGAACGCCTTGAGCTCGGTGGTGCGGACGGCCAGGTACCCGGCCCCGGTCATGTCGGCCTTGTAGTCGATCTGCCGGGCCAGGTTGTCCTGCTCCAGGTAGGGCAGGAGCTGAGCCGCCCAGCCCCAGCCCGGCCGCGTCTGTTGGACGTCCGCGGTAACGGGGTTGCACAGGTAGCCCGCCGGCAGGCCGTTGTTGGCGTCGTGGTAGCTGTGCAGGGCGAGGCCGATCTGCTTGAGGTTGTTCTGGCACTTGGCCCGGGCGGCCGCCTCCCGGACCTTCTGGACGGCCGGCAGGAGCAGGCCGACCAGGACCGCGATGATGGCGATCACGACGAGTAACTCGATCAGCGTGAACCCGCGGCGGGCGTGGATACGGACCATCGACAGACCTCCGGTTGGGGGACAACGTGTCGGACTTCGGGAACGACCGGTGCGGCTCCGGCCGACGAGTCATCACGTCCGGCCGGCCGGCGTGAGGAGGCGGTCGAAGAACCCGCCCAGGAGCCGCCGCCGCTCGGCGTCGAAGGCCGCCCCGAGGAGCCCGGCCGCCCGGCCCGCGTCCCCGCCCCGGGCGGCCACCCGGGCGAGCAGCACCCGGCCGGCGAACGAGCCGCCGTAGTACGGGGCGTCGGCGTCGATCAGCCGCTCCGCCTCGGCGTCACGGCCGAGTTCGATCAGGCACCCGGCCCGGTCGAGCTCGAGCACCAGCCGGGGCGGGGCGACCGCCCGCAGCTCGTCGAGCCGGGCGAGGGCGTCCGGCCAGCCCCGGGCCTCCATCCAGAGCAGGGCATGGAGGTAGGCCACCTCCGGGGCCTCCCGCACCGCAGCCCCGAGGTCCCGCAGGACATCGGCGGCGGCCAGCGGCTGCCCGGCGCGAAACAGGTCACGGGATCGGGCCAACGCGGCGAGCCGTTGTGCGGACGAGTCGTTCATCTGCCACCTCCGCTGCCGCCGGGGCCGTTCTTCGTGGCACGTTGCCAGTGCCAGGGAGAATGACTTAGCCTTGCCTTCAAGATGACTTAGCATAGCCTAACTACTGCGAGTAGTGTAAGCGAAATGGATCGCCCGTCAAGACGCCGTTCGGATTTCCGAAGAGCACACCCGGACCACCCCGACGGAGGCGACCATGTCGAGTCGAGCCCGCGCCCGGAGCCGAACCCGCCGGGACGACGGGCACGCCGCCCGCCGCCGGCGGATGGCCGCGGTCGTCCGCCAGCCCGGCCTGTCCGGGCCGCTCGACCGGTCGTTCCCGGCGGCCGGGCGGGACCACATCCTCCGCCTCCACAGCCCGCAACCGACGATCGCGGTGGCCGACGACCTGGCCGGGGACGCCGAGGCCGGGCGGGTCCGGGACGAGCTGGAGAAGGTCCTCCGGACGGCCGTCTTCCGGTGCCCGCGTCTGGGCGACGCCTTCCCGGTGACCGACTACTTCGCCTACGTCAAGCCGCTGGCCGACCTGCTCCGCGGGCTGGCCCGGAGCACCGGCCCGGCTGGGCGATCGGCGTTCGCCGCCGCCGGCCAGCCGGTCGCCGCCGAGGTCGGTAGCCTCGACACCGGGGCCACCGCCTGTGAGGCGGCGTGCGGGGCGATGGGGTTCCGGCTGCTGAGGCACAACCGGGTCGACCGGGCGATCTACTGGGTGTCGTTCGACGGCGGCCGGACATCCGGGCGGAAGTGGCGGCTGACCTTCCGGCTCCACCGGCAGCCGGCCTTGGCCGAGGAGGTGGTCGCGGACGGGGCCCGGCGGCGGGCATACCGGGTCGGGGTGCCGGCGACCGACGGGGTGCGGTGGGCGGCGTGGGACCCGTCCGCCCTCGGCCTCGGCTGGCCGCCGGGGGTGTACCCGGTGCTCGTCCAGCCGCACGCCCTGGAGGCCCTGTACGGGCGGAACGGCCGGCTCGGCGGGTTCGCCGCGGGGGAGTGGGTGTTCCACGAGTGGCTGGTGCGGTCGCTCGCGGCCCCGGCCGTCCGCCCGGACCCGGCCGCCCCGCACCGCTGCCTGGTCGAGTTCGCCGTCGGCGGGACGCGGCTCGGCTACTTGGTGGCCGAGCGGGCCGGGGGGTGGTGCTGGTGCGGACGTTCCTGTTCCTGACGCTGGATGGCACGCCCGAGGCGGCCGCCCTGCTCCAGCACCTGCGGCTGGGCGGGGCAGACCGGCGGTACCTCGGGCTGGACGACGTGCGGACGTTCCTCAACACCGACCTGGGGGCCGACCCGGACCTGGCCCGGGCGTTCGCCGCCTGCGGGTGCGGGCCGCTGTTCGAGTGGGCGGCGTGCGACGAGTTCCGGGAGAAGGCCGCCGGGCAGGCGTCGGCCGTCCGCCGCTACCTCGGCCTGCCGGTGGGGTAAACGGGGTCGGGCTCCCCCGGCCGGGTCAGTCCCGCCGCTTCAGCCGGAAGAGCGTGCGGCCGTCGAGCGTCACCGTCGCCGCCGTCACCCGGTTGTCGCCACCCCGCTCGAACCGGACCTCTCGGTCGTGGCTGGTACCGAAGAACCGGTCCCCACCGGCCGGCAGCAGCCGGACCGGGGCCTTGTACCGGGTGTCCAGCCGCAGCCCGTCGCCGTCGATCGCCACCGTGTACGGGGTGTCGTTCCCCTCGATGGCGTACTTGCCGGCGAACCCGGCCAGCTCGGCGGCCGACAGGGCGACGGCCTCCCGCACCTTCGTCTGGTAGGCGTCGCCCGGCCACCGGTACTCGGCGGCGACGGCCCGGAGGACCTCGTTCATCAGGGCGTCGCCGCTCCCGTTGGTCATCACCACCGCGCCCTGGCCGGTCTCCGCGAACAGGACGAACACCGACCGGAACCCGACCGTCCCGCCGGAGTGGCCGAACCGGAGGGTCGGCCCGGCCCCATCGACCTCCGGCCCGAGGCCGTGTCCACCGGTTTTTCCGCCGGGCAGCTTGGCCGGCGTGAGCATCGCCCGGGCGGCGTCGGCCGACAACAACTTCCCCTCCCCGCGGGCCGCCGCCCGGACGGCCAGCGACAGCTCGGCGATCTCGGTCGGGGTACTCCAGAGGCCGGCCGCGGCCAGCTCGGGGTAGCTCAGGTGTGGGACGGCCAACCGCTTCCCGCCGTCGTGGGCCACCGCGGCGTTCGCTTCGGCCGCCGGCAACGGCTGGTCGAACCCGGTCCGGGTCAGCTTCAGCGGGGCGAACACCCGCTCCCGGGCGAGGTCGGCGAACGGCTTCCCGCCGGCGTCGGCCAGCACCTGCTGGAGCACCTGGTACCCGCCGCCGGAGTAGCCCTCGGCGGTGCCCGGCTCGGCCGTCACCCGGACCGCCCCCGAGTTCGCCGGGGACTCGCCCGTGAGCACCTGCCGGTTGGAGGGCAGGTCGTCCCGCCGTTGGTAGCCGACGAACCCGTGGACGCCCACCCCGGCCGTGTGCGACAGCAGCCGCCGGGGCGTCACCGGCACCGCGGCCCACTTGTCGTCCCGCGGCAGTTTCCAGTCGGTGAGCAGGTCGTTCACGTCGCGGTCGAGGTCGAGGGTCCCGGCGTCGGCCAGGCGGAGGGCCACCACGGCCGCCGCGAACTTGCTGATCGACCCGGCCTGGAACCGGGTGTCGGCGTCCACCGGGGCCTTCCCCTCGACATCCCGGACTCCGTACCCTTTAGCCCACACCACCCGCCCGCCGTCGATGACGGCCACGCCCACCCCGGGGACGCCGTGTTCCGTCATCCGGTCGGCCAGCACCCATCGGTGCGGCTTGCCGGCCGCCTCGGCGAACGGCCGCAGCCCCTTCTCGACCCCCTCGATGCGGGACCGGTGGTCGGGCTTGCGGTCGGGGAACTGGTGGGCGATGGCGGCCTCGGCCAGCGCGTTCCCGGGCATCCCCCGGACCGACCAGCCGTACAGGTTGGCGACGGCCACGACCGCCGCGTCCTGGTCCGGCAGGTAGAACATGAACGGCTGGTACCCGGGCACGTCGCCGTCGTGGCCGACCATGCCGTCGGTCCGCTCGAGGTGGAACCCGTACTCGAACCCCGGCTGGTCCGCTTGCGTCCAGGCGAACAACTCCTTCTTCCCCTTCTCCTTCAGCAGGGCCCCGGTGGCCAGCGGCTTGGCCGCCTTGCCGAGGTCGCCGAGGGTGGACACCATGTTGCCGGCCGCCCCCCACCAGCTCGGGGAGGTACCGGTCACGTCGTGGCGGGTGTCGCCGCGGACGAAGAACGGGCCGTCCTTGCCGCCGAGGGCGTACCCGCGGGCGAACGGCTCGGGCAGGGCGTTGTCGGTCGGGATGCTGGTGTGCGTCAGCCCGAGCGGCTTGACGACCCGGGCCGTCACTTCGTCCCGCCACGGCTGGCCGGTCGCCTTCTCCAGCACGGCCGCCAGCAGCACGGTGTTGACGTTCGAGTAGTGGTGCTTCTCGCCCGGCGGGAAGTACGCCTCCCGCTCCAGCCCGAACCCGAGCAGGTCCTGGGTCGTCCACGTCTTCGTCGGGGCGGCGGCGAACGCCGCCTTGACCGCCTTCGACTCGATCGGGTTGAACAGCCCGCTGCGGTGGGTGGCCAGGTGCCGGAGGGTGATCTTGTCCCCGTTCGGCACCTCCGGCACATACTTGCTAACGGGGTCGTCGGCCGACACCGTCCCCTCGTCGACCAGGGTCAGCACGGCCTGGGCGACGAACACCTTCGACAGGCTGGCGATGCGGAAGTGACAATTGGGTGCCATCGGCCGCTTGGCGTCGATATCGGCGAACCCGACGCCGACCTCGACCGCCGGCTTCCCGGCCCGGTAGATGCCGACCAGCCCGCCGGGGGCCTTGGTCTCGGCTAGCGTAACGGTCAAGACGTCGGCGAGCGGCTTCGGCTCGTCGGCCCGGGCAGCTCCGACGGCTGCCGCCAGGGCGACCGCCGCCAGGGTCAAGCGGTGCATCGGCCGGCCCCCGGGTTAGAAGTCGCCGACGGGGTTGCCGTCGTCGATCTGGATGAGGTTGGAGTAAACCGGCTCGGGGATCGAGTCGCGGATCGCCCGGATCGACCCGTCCGCCAGACTGACGCACACCACCCCCGGGTGGAACCCGTACGGGGTGGTCTTGTTGTTGCAGTTCAGCCAGCAGCCGCCGGCCGTCTCGGTCTCGATCGATCCGTCCGGGCCGGTGGTCAGGACGAAGTCGCCCATGTACCCGGACCACGGGCCGTACCAGAACACCTGCTGGCCGTCGACCACGAACGGCCAGCCCGGGATGTTCAGCGGCCGCCCCGGCTGGCCCTTCTGGTAGTACAGCGGCCACCCGGCCTTCTCGATCAGCATGACGGTGTTCGAGGTGCCGTCCTGGATGTCCAGGAACCGCCGGCCGGGCTGGCTGGCCGTGGTGGTACTTTGCGGGAAGACGCCGTTGCGGTTCGGGACCGAGTAGTTCGGCCGGTACGCCCGGATGCCGGTGTAGTCGGTGGGGTGGCCGGTGTGGCCGGCGGCCAGGGCGGTGTACGCCGGGTCGTTGTAGTTGAGCAGCCGGCACTTGCGGTCGGAGGTGGGCGACGACGGGCAGAGGAAGAGCGGGACGGTGGTGTTCACCGCCACCTGGTTGACGGCGTGGTCGAACCCGTAGTCGTAGTTGTACCCCCGCTCCAGGTTGACCTGCTCCAGGTACGGCAGGAGCTTGGTCAGGAACCCGTTCACCGCCTTGCCGGAGTACCCGGACGCCGGGCTCTTGACCTCGAACCCGGGCGGCAGCCGGCCCTGCCCGTCGTGGTGCATGTGGGCGGCCAGGGTAATCTGCTTGAGGTTGTTCAGGCACTTCGTCCGGGCGGCCGCCTCCCGGACCTTCTGGACGGCCGGGAGCAGGAGCCCGACCAGGATGGCGATGATGGCGATCACGACCAAGAGCTCGATCAGGGTGAACCCGAGACGGTGACGTCCCACGGGTGAGACCTCATGTGGTGCGGAAAGCGTAACTTCGTCCTCTTGGCAAATCCTGTACCACCTCGGCGGCGGTCGCGTGTCCCCGAAAAGAGGCCCGAGTGCCGCCCGTTCGAGCGACCGGGCGGGGCGGTCGTGGCGAATCGGCGACCACCCCCGGCCACCCGCCAACCACCTCACGAATGGAACGCCCCGTGCATCGCCAGCCCGATTGCGGCGGCCGTCAGCACACTGGCGGCCAGGACGACCACGCCGGCCCGGCGGACGGCCTTGATCTGCCACCACATGACCAGCCCGCTCCCGCACCAGAAGACCAGTGCCAGCACCGTCAGGTCGACGAACACCGCCCACGCCCACCGGGCCCGGACCGACTCCGGGAACCCGGCCGTGAAGTGCAGGTTGAACAAGAACTCCCTGGCCCCGGCCGTGTCCCCTGTCGCGTCGGCCGGCCGGCCGGTCACGCTCCCCTTGTCCGGGTCGTAACTCACCTTCCAGGTCCGCCCGGCCTCGTCGGTGACCGCGAAGGCGACGGTGACGGTGTAGTTCAGCTCGCACTTCTCGACCGGCGTGCCGGCCCGCCCGAACACCACCGGCCCGCCCGACTTGACCCGGTCGGACAGCTTGTCCCGGCACCACACCCCCTCGGCCGCCGCGAACGGAGCCGGCGGCGGGGCATCGGCCGAGTGGTGCGGGACGGTGTAGTGGCCGGACCGGGTGGCCGGGTCCAAGTTGAGCCGGACCTCCTTCCCGCCGATCGTGGCCTGGACCGGCAGGTAGTCCGGATCGAACCGGGCCGCGGGCGGGTCGGCCAGCCGGTAGGCCGGGCGGCCGGTCCGGGCGTTCAGCTCGGCCGTCACCTCCCGGGCGATCTCGTCGGGCAGGGCGGGCAGCGCGTCCAGCCCGGTCCCCGCGAGGTGGTCCGGGGTGACCCGGTGGACCGTCCCGCCCGCCCAGACCGTGTCGTGGTTGAGCAGGAATCCGGTTACGGCGTACACCAGCACCCACGGGATCATAAACAGACCGACGTACAGGTGCCCGCGGCGGATGGCGTGCATCACCCGCCGGCGGAGCGGCCGGCGGGTCGGGGGCCGGACGCCACCCGCGGGATCGACCGGCCGAGCGGCAGTACTCATCGGTCGCCTTTCCCTTTCCCCTTCGGGCCGGCGGCGGGGGTCTGCCCGGGGGCCGGGCCGGAGAGCGAGAACGGGGCGAGGGCCAGCTCGCCCGGGCGGACCGTCGCCCGGAGCTTCGACTTCCTCGGGTCGGCGTACCGGCCGCGGAACTGGTCGGACGGCGGTCCGGGCGGCCCCTGGCCCCGCGGCTCGGGCAGGACGACGGTGACGACGAACTCGCCGGCCGGCACCCCGTCCTGGTTCTCGTAGGTGGTCAGCACGAACGACCCGTCCTCCCCGACCCGGCCGGTGGGCACCAGCGCGGCCGCCGCCAGGGCCGGGTCCTCGGGGTGCAGCCGGACTACCGCTCCCGGGAGCGGCGCGCCGTTGAACAGCAGTGTTCCCCGGACCCGATAGAGCGGGACCGGGTCGTACCGGCGGTCGCCGCAGCCGGCGGCTAGGAACGCGGCGGCGAGTGCCACCCCGGCGGAGGCCCGGTACGGCATCACGATGTCACCTCCGGGTGCGGGTTCGGGGCCATCACCAGTCCCCCGGGAGGATCTCGCCGCCGGCCGGCGTCAGGAGGGCCTTGACCGTGGCCGGGGGCGTCCGCTCGGCCACGAACCGGACCGACCCGTCGCACAGGGCGGCGTTCGCCCCGCCGGGGTGGAAGGCGTACAGGTTGCTCACCCAGTCGGCGTTGGTGCAGTTGACGATGCACGGGCCGGGGTAGCTCCGCCCGTCGTAGGTCGAGGACGACAGGCTCGTCTCCCCGTACCCGGCCCACGTCCCGAGCCAGTGGCCGGGGTCCTCCGCCGCCGGGTCGGCGGTCCGGCCGAAGTACTGCCGGGGCCGGCCGGCGCACTCGACGAACAGCAGGGTGTTGGACGTGCCGTCCTGGACGTGGACCAGCGGGAAGGTCTCGTCGTAGGCCGTGCCGTCCGAGTTCCTGCCCTTCGACCGCCACACCGAGCTGTACCCGCCGACCCCGTCGTCGTACCCCCGGAAGCTCAGGTAGTCCGGGCACTCGGCCGTCAGGGCCGGGTTCACGGCCCAGGGGTCGCCCGGGTCGTAGAGGCCGGTGGCCTTGTGGTCGCCCGGGGTCGAGGGGCAGACGAACCCCGGGACCTTGACGTTCACCAGCGGCTGGTGGGCCGGGGCCATGTACCCGTACAGTGCGGGTGACGTGTCGAACCGCCGGTGGAGGCTGTCCTGCTCGACGTACGGGAGCAGCAGGTAGTGGGTGCCGAAGCACCCCTCGTTGTTGTCCCCGGCGTTGACGTGGATCGGGGTCATCCGGCCGTGGGCCGACTCGTAGTTGTGGACCGCGAGCGCCAGCTGCTTGATGTTGTTCGTGCAGGCGGTGCGGGCGGCGGCCTCCCGGACCTTCTGGACGGCCGGGAGTAAGAGGCCGACCAGGACGGCGATGATGGCGATCACCACCAGCAGCTCGATCAAGGTGAACGCGGGCCGGCAACGATGTCGCATGCCGAGGACCTCGGGTCGAGAGCGGTCGGGTCGGGTCTGACCGACCGCCGGTTCGGCCGGTACGGCCGGGGCGGGTCGCAGCCTCATCGGCGGTTCTCCGTCGGGTTCAGATGACGCGCTCACGTTCCCTCCGGGCCGTCATCCTGCGGCCCCGGCCACCCGGACCGAGTACTCGGTCCCGTTCTTCAGCCCGATCGGCCCGGACCGGAAGCCGTTGGCCGGGTCCCGGACCCAGGCCGTGTAGCCGGCGTAGTCGGCCTTGAACACGCCGACGTTGTCGGTCACCACCACCGCCCCCGGGCGGAGCCGCGGGGCGACCAGCTTGAGCACGTCCAGGGCGGCCGGCGGGAACCCGTCGTTGAGCAGGAAGTCGGCCGGCCCGGGCAGCTCCCGGAGCGTCTCCCGGGCGTCCCCCTCGCGGACCTCCACGAACCCCGCCACCCCGGCCTCCTTGAGGTGCTCCCGGGCCCTCGCCGCCTTCTCCGGCACCAGCTCGGTGCCGACCACCCGCCCCCCGCCGTTGTCCCGGACGGCCAGGGCCAGGTAGACGGTCGAGATGCCGAACGAGGTGCCGAACTCGACCACCGTCCGGGCCCCGAGGGCCCGGCAGGTGAGGTAGCAGAACGCCCCCTGGCCGGGCTCGACCGGGATGAACTTGTCGGCGTAGAACCGGTCCGCCGCCGGGTTCCACCGCAGCCCCCGGCCGAGGAGCAGGGGCAGGTAGTGGCGGACGAGCGACGGCGTCTGGCGGTCGGCGGCGGCGTGCAGCCGGTCCAGCACCGCCTCGGCCCGGGGGTCGTTGAGCACCCGTAGGAGGTTCGCCCGGCGGGTCATTTGGACGCCCCCGCCAGTTGCGGCAGCACCGTCGGGTCGGCGTACTTGTCCGGGTCGGCCAGGAACTTCCGCTTGGCCGTCGCGTTCCAGAAGTACACCCGCACCCCCTTGTACTCGGCCGACACGTCCCGGCTGCTGACCACCTTGTCCCGGCTGACCGGGCAGTACACCTGGGCGATCTTCCGCTTCGGCAGCTCCTTCCCGGCGAGCTGTGGCACCAACTCGGGCAGCAGGTACGCCTCCGGCTCGACCTTGAACTTGGCCACGCAGGTGCCGCAGCAGAGCTTCAACTTGACCCCGCCCCACTCGACCTCGTCCGAGTCGGCGTCCACCTCGGCCTTGGTCATGATCGGGCAGACGGTCTGCCTGGCGGCCGGGGCGGCGACCGCCGGCTTCGCGGCCGGGGGCAGCTCGATCGCCGTCAGGTGGAGGAGGTGGTTCTTGCCCGGGACGGCCGCCAGCAGCCGGTGCGGCAGGGCGACCAGCCGGACGACCCCGTCGCCGGGCACCGCCTCGACGACCGTCGACCACGACTTGGTGGCCGGGTCGAACGCCTCGACCGACGGCTCGGCCCGGAACTCCCCGTCCGGGCCTTGGGAGAACCCACCGGCCAGGTACAGCTTGCCCCCGAACGGCACCAGGTCGGGCATCACCCGCGGGGCCTTCGGGGCCGGCAGCTCGGCCCACTTGCCGGTGTTCAGGTCGAGCACGTCGACCGGGCCGAGCGGGTCGGCCGTCACCCCCGACCCGCCGGCCAGGTACAGCCGGCCGTCCAGCACCGCCCCGGCGTGGAACTTCCGCGGCCGCGGCAAGACGTGCGGCAGGGCGACGAGCTTGTCCCCGGCCGGGTCCAACTCCAGGACCGGCAGCGCCCCCTCGCACCGGCCGTCGTTCACCGCCGGGTCGCTCTGGAGGCCGCCGGTCAGCCACACCTTGCCGCCGACCGACGTGGCCGCGAACATCGCCCGCGGGAGCGGCCACGCCAGCGGCTTGGTCTCCCAGGCGTTTGCCGCGAAGTCGTACCGGAGGGCGGCCGCGTTGCAGAGGACGCTGTCGGCGTCGGCCCCGAGCCGGACCCCGCCGAGGGCCAGCCCGACCGGCTTCCGGGCGTCCCCGCCGACGGCCGTCTGGACCCCCTGGAACGCCCCCGGCAGGTCGGCAAGTTTCCCTACCGACAGGTCCCCGAGCCGAACCCGGTACGCCTGGGCCAGGGCCTTGTCGCCGGGGCAGTCGGCCCCCAGGTTGGCCGACCCGCCGGCCAGCACGAACCCGTCCCCGCGGGGCAACAGCCCGGCCATCTGCCGGGCGTCGCCGGGGAACCGGACGGTGTGGGCGGTCAGCCGGGGGACGGTGACGCGGGCGTCCGGGTCGACCGCCTCGGTCAGCCGGACGTTGCCCGACGGGGACGCCCCGCCGAGGGCCAGCAGCCTGCCCCCGGCCGGGACGAGCCGGTGGACGTACCGCGGGACGGCCAGGGTGGCGACCGGCTCCCACCCGACGCCGGCCGCCGCAAGCCGGTAGACGACCCCGTCGGCCGGGCTGACGTAGAGTCGCCCGTCCTTTTCGCACAGCCCGGGGGTGAACCCGTTCAGGGCCGGGCCGGGGAGCTTCGGCCCCTTCGACCAGGTGCGGGCCGCCACGTCGAACACGTCGACGGTCAGCTCGACCTCGCCGTCCGGGTTGAGCCCGCCGACGGCGTACACCTTGGACCCGACCGCCGCGACCGCCAGGGCCCGCCGCTTGAACGGCTGCTGGACGCTCTCCCAAGCCGGGGCCGACTTCGACAGGTCGAGCAGGGCAGCCGTGTCGTGCCAGTCGCTCTCCTTCCCGGCCCCGTTCATCCGCCACCCGCCGACGGCGACGAGCACGTCCCCGACGACGGCCGCGTCGAACGTCGACCGCCCGGCCGGCAGGTCGGGCAGCGGCGACCACGAGCCGGCCGCCGGGTCGTACACCGCGCACCCGGCCAGGGACACCAGGTCGGCCTTCTCGCCGGCCGTGTTCCGCGGCTGCATGCCGCCGAGCCGGTACAGCTTGCCGCCGTGGGCGACCAGGGCCAGCCCCTGGAGCCCTGGCCCGCCGGGCAGCTCCTCCCACCCGTTCGCCGGGTCGAGCCGGCGGAACGCCCCCGAGGCCGTGGCGGCGGAGTACGAGTGGGTCTTGCCGGCGTGCCCGCCGTAGGCGTACACCCGACCGCCGGCCGCCGCCGCCCCGAAGCTCGACACCGCGTCCGGCAGCGGGGGCGGCTCCGCCCCCCGGCCGCCCGCCGCCACAACCGCCGCCGAGAGGATGGCCGCCGCGTACCGCATCG
>JAIEQO010000515.1 GCA_019747655.1 Gemmataceae bacterium
CGCGGCCGGGGCCGCCCCCCGCCCGGCGTATTCCCGGAACGCCGCCCGGGTCGCGTCGCACAGCGGGCACTTCGGGACGAAGTCGGGCCGCTCCAGCAGCCCGGCGGCCAGCTTCGGGTCGACCCCGTCCTCGGCCAGCCCGTCGAGAACGGCCTGCCGGACGTAGAGGGACGGCTTGAGCAACGCTAGCCGCTCCGGCAGCGTCCCGTCGGCGTCGTAGAGCAGGCCGCGGGGGAACTCCCACCCGTCGGCCAGGGGGAACGACTCGTCGAAGAACACGGCCGGCAGGAGGGCGGCCGACGCCCCCCGGACCCCGTCGGTCAGCTTCTTCCGGGCCCCGTCCCAGCGGTGCAGCCAGACCGGCCCGAGGATCGCGTTCACCCCGACGGCGTCGGTCGCCCGCAGCCGGACCGGCTTGGCCGGGTCGAGGGCCAGGACGATCGGCAGGCCACGATACCGGGTCGGCCGGTCGCCGCGGACATCGAGACTCGCCACCCGGTCGTCGTCCACGAATAGCGACTTGCCGGCCTGGAGGACTTCCAGGTCGTCGTCCACGTCGATCAGGTCGGCGACGGCCGGCCCGCCGCTCAGGACGTACTGCCCGGGCCGGAGCCGGAACGGCTTCTTGAACCCGCGGGCGTCGGTGGCCCGGGCCGCCTCCGGCCCGCCGCCGAGGACATACGCCCCGGCCGGGAACGCGGCCGCCTTCCCCGCGCCCTCCGGGACCGGTGCCCCCGCCCCCGCCCCGGCCGCCACCAGCACCACCCCGACCGCCCACACCCGTTTCATGGCCGGCCCCCTCCCAGGCAGCCGCCGGCGTCATTCGCCGGCTGCCTCCTAAACCATACCCGGTTGCGGCCGCAACAGAATGTGGTTAATTGTTGAAGATATACAACAACGTGTTGGGTTAGTTCCCGGGACTGCGACCGTCCCGGCGGCTCAATGATGCGGACGGGACACCCGCGCTCCCAGGAATCGTCACCGTGCCCGACCTGCCGTCCGTCTCGTCCGACCAGGTGGCGGCGTTCGTCGAGGTGGCCCGGGCCGGTAGCCTCCGGGCCGCCGCCGCCGCCCTCCACCTGACCGAGCAGGGGGTGCGGAACCGGCTCGTCGCCCTCGAATCCCGGGTCGGGGCCGAGCTGTACCACAAGCAACGCGGCCCCCGCCGGCGGTCACCCCTGACCCGGCAGGGCGAGCTGTTCCTGCCCCACGCGGTCGCCTTCCTCGACCGGGCCCGGCGGCTGGGCGACCTGTTCGCCGGCGGCGACGGCCCCCGCGAGGTCCGGGTCGCCGCCACCCAGTACCTGACCCTGTACGTCATGCTCGACGCCGTCCGGGCGTTCCACCGGGCCCACCCCGGCATCCGGGTCCGCCTGAGCACCCGGACCGAGCGGGACATCGAGGACGCCCTGCTCCGCGACCCGGAGCTGGCGTTCGGGGTGGCCGCCCCCTACGAGGCCGGGGCCGACCTCGAATACCGCCACCTGTTCTCGCTCGACTGGGGGCTCATCACCCCGCCCGGCCACCGCCTCCTGCGGAAGCGGAACCCGGTCCTCGCCGACCTCGCGGACGAGCCGCTGATCGTCTTCGAGCAGGGGTCGACCGGCCGCCAGCACGTCCTGGACGCCTTCCGCGGCCAGGGGCTCTCGCCCCGGGTGGACATGGAGGCGACGACCACCGGGGTGGTGGTGAAGATGGTCGAGGCCGGGCTCGGGGTGGCGGTGGTCCCGCTGATGCCAAACGGGGCCGTCACCCGGGGGGCGAAGGTGGGCGTCCGGCCGCTGACGGGGCAGGTCCGGCCGATCCACTCGGGGATTCTGCTGCGGCGGGGCGAGGCCCCCGGCCCGGCGGCCGAGGCCCTGATCCGGTTCTTGCAGCCCGACGGCGGGAACGAAAAACGGCCGGGGTAAGCCCCAGCCGCCGTTGTGCTTCGATCTTGGCGGGGGGCGTGAGCCCCCCATCTCTTCCGGGCGAACCGCGACCGTGAGGGAGCGGGTGAGTCACCCCCTCGCTGACGCTCGGGGTTCGCCAAGAAACAGGGGGCTCACGCCCCCCGCTCGCCTAAACGGTCCTGTCTGACAAGCCCCGAAAATGCCTTGGAAAACGCGGGGAAACGGGGCTTGTCAGACAGGACCTAAACACGGCTCAATACCGGAAGCGGTAGTAGCTGCCGAACCGCGGGTTGATGCCGAACCCGGGGTTGTAGTAGCCGCTCTGGTAGCCCCGGCCGAAGTACGGGTTGTACCCGCCGGACCGGTACAGGTTGGTGCCCCAGGCGTTGCGGTACAGGCCGGCGTCGCCGGTCGCCCCGGTGTACGGGTTGTAGTAACTCCGGTACCCCTGGGCGGCGAACGGGGTGGTGTACCCGCGGTTGTTGATGATGCTGCCGTTGTACGGGTTGATCGTGTTGTAGTTGTAGTAATACTGGGCGTCGGCGGCGCCGGCGAAGCCGAGCGTCCCGGCGGCGACCGCGGCGGCAAGCACGATCCGTTTCATGGTGAGTTCTCCCTGGGAACGAGCCGCGGGCGGCCGACTCGGTCAGACTCGATGCACCCGGCGTGCCGGCCGGGCCTCGCCCGCTTCCGCATCCGCGGGTTCGGATGCCTGTAGGACGGGATACCGGCCCGCCCGGACACTCTAACGGGCCCGGGTAGGGCGGCGTTGGTCTATTCCGAAAACGCGGGCAGGAATGCCTGTGCCGCCGGACGGGCCGGTGGTGCATCGGTCCGTGGCCCGCTCGCTCCGCGAGCGGGCCAACAGCAGCCGCTCGCGGAGCGAGCGGGCCACGGACCGAGTCAGTTTCAACCCGGCTGGGTCGGCCGGCCGGCCTGTAAGCCGGGTCCTGTCCCGTCGGGGCCTTGCGACCCCGGCGGCGACGGTCATTTATCTCGCCCCGCCGTTGCCGGCGGGGTCCAGCGGCACACCCGGGGATCGTAACGGACCGGGCCGGTCCTGTCCCCTGCTTGGCCTTGCTCCAGGTGAGGTTTGCCGAGCCGGCCGGTCACCCGGCCGCTGGTGCGCTCTTACATTAAGGGCCGAAGCCCCGCACCATTTCACCCTTACCGCCATAGTCACTAGTCACTGGTCACTAGTCATTTGGGGGCTTGCAGGCTCTCCGCAGGCTGAGAACAAGCCGGAGACCCCACCAATGACCGGTGACCAATGACCAATGACTACGGAGGCGGTATCTTTCTGTTGCACTGTCTCGCCCGTTGGCGGCACCGGCCGGGACCGGTGCCGTTACCGGGGGTGGGTGTTACCCACCACCCTGCCCTGTGGAGCCCGGACTTTCCTCCGGCGGGTGCGACCCCGCCGGCGACCGTCCGGCCGACCGTCCGACCCAGTTCGTCACCATACGACACAGTCGGCGGGCCGGGAAGGACGCCGGGGGAGTGATCTCTGGCGGGTGGCCGGGGCAGGGTCTTCGATGCCCCGGTCTCAGGGCACTGCCGCCCCCTCATCGGGGGGGTAAACGAGTGCCCGCCGGTGCCCCCACCTCCCCCCTGGTGGGGGAGGCCGCGTGCTGGGCGCCCCCGCGGGGGGGGGGGGGGCGCGTACCTCCCTTTAACCCCGAAGCTCACCCCCCACCCGCCGCCTCGCTCCGCTCCGGCGGCGACCTCCCCCACCAGGGGGGAGGTGACGACCCAACACCCGGGGCGTCGCCGAGCCTCTGCCCCGGCCACCCGGACCGGGCCACAACCAGTCACCGCACCCGGGCCTATCATGCCCGTATGCCGACCGCCGTACTCGACTGGACGGGGGGGCCGCCCCCCGGGTTCGCCCGCGGGGCGGTCACGGTCGGGAACTTCGACGGCGTCCACCGCGGCCACCGGGAGCTGGTCGCGGTCGCCGCCCGGTGGGCGAAGCGGGTCGGCGGCCCGGCCGTGGCCGTCACCTTCGACCCGCCGCCGTACCAGGTGCTCGTCCCGGACGCCCCGCCCCGGCCGCCACTGACCACCCTCGCCGACCGGGCCGAGTTGCTGCACGCCGCCGGGGCCGACCGGGTTGTCGTGCTGCGGACGACGGCCGAACTCCTCGGGCTTCCGCCCGAGGAGTTCGTCTCCCGGGTGCTGGTCCGGCTGCTCGGGGCCCGGGCGGTGGTCGAGGGGTACGACTTCCGGTTCGGCCGGGGCCGGGCCGGCGACACGGCGGCGCTCCGCAGACTGTGCGCCGCGGCCGGGATCGGGTTCGAGGAGGTGCCGCCGCTCGCCGACGGCGGGGAACCGGTGTCGAGCAGCCGGGTGCGGGCGGCGATCGTGGCCGGTGATGTGGCGAAGGCCGCCGGGCTGCTCGGCCGGCCGTACCGGATCGCGGGGACGGTCGTGGGCGGAGCCAAGCGGGGCCGGACGATCGGCTTCCCGACGGCCAACCTCGGCGACGTGCCGACGGTCGTGCCCGGGACCGGGGTGTACGCGGTGCGGGCGACGGCGGACGGGGCGACGTGGCCGGCGGCGGCCAACGTCGGCCCGAACCCGACGTTCGGGGAGGACACCCGGAAGATCGAGGCCCACCTGATCGACTTCGCCGGCGACCTGTACGGGCAGGGAATGACGGTCGAGTTCGTCCAGAAGCTACGGGACACCCGGCCGTTCGCCGGGCCGGCGGAGTTGGTCGAGCAGTTGCGGCGGGACGTGGCGGCGGCAAAGGTCACATTGGGGGCGTCATGACCGACCTGAAGGCCCGCGTCGAATCGGCCCTGCGGGACGACATTGCCCCGGCCCTGCGGCTCGACGGCGGCGAGATCGAGGTGTTGGACGTGTCGGACGGGGTGGCCCAAGTCCGGCTGTCGGGGGCGTGTGCCGGCTGCCCGGCCACCATCATGACCGTCATCACCTCGCTCGAAGACGAGTTGCGGAAAAAGGTGCCGGAGGTCGAGGTGATCGAGGCCGTGCCGTAAGGGGGGTAGGCCGGTGTTCCTCGGGTACAACACCAACGGGTTCGCCCACCACCGGCTGGACGACGCCGTCGAGATCATCGCCGAACTGGGCTACGGGGGGGTGGCCCTGACGCCCGATGTCCACCACCCCATCCTTCCCACCAACGCGCTAGCCCACAGGCTACGAGACCGCCGCCTACGGAGCGTCATCGAGACCGGGGCTCGGTTCCTTCTAGACCCCCGCCGCAAGCACCGGCCGACCCTTCTATCCCCCGACCCCGCGGAGCGCGACCGCCGGCTCGTGTTCCTCGAAGACTGCATCGCCTCCGCCGGCCGGGGTGACTTGGAGGCGGATTGTGTCGGCTTCTGGTCCGGGACGCCCGAAGACGCCGCCCCGCCGGCGGAGTTGCTGTCCCGGCTCGTCGAGGGGTGCAAGCGGCTCGCGGACTTCGCGGCGGTCAATGATGTGCGGCTGGCGTTCGAGCCGGAGCCGGGGATGTTCATCGACACCCTGGACAAGTTCGCCGAGCTGCACGCCGAGGTGAACCACCCGGCCTTCGGGCTGACGGTCGACGTGGGGCACCTCGTCTGCAACGGCGAGCTGCCGGTCAGCAAACACCTGGCGGCGTGGAAGGACTGGCTCTGGAACGTCCACATCGAGGACATGCGGGCCGGGGTCCACGACCACCTGATGTTCGGCGAGGGGGAGGTGGACTTCGCCGACGTGTTCGCCGGGCTGCGGGCCGCGGGCTACGGAGGCGGGGTGTACGTCGAACTGAGCCGGCACAGCCACGACGCCGTCAACACCGCCCGCAAGGCGAAGGCGTTCCTGGACCGGTTCCTGGGCGAGCGGGGGGGGGGGGGGCCCCCCGCCACCGGGCGGCGGGGGGGGGGCCTCCCCCCCTTTTCCCCGGTTTGGGGGGCGCCCCCCCCCCCCGCTCGCCAGGACACTACTCCTTCGCCGGCGGCTCCGGCTTCAGGTACTTCTCGATCCGCTCGTAGGTGTCCAGCGGGATGTCCTCGTACTTGTCCCCGTCCGGCCCGTGGCAGGTGGCGCAGCGGGCGTTGAACAGCGACCTCACCTTCACCGCCTTGGCGTCGGCGAAGAACTCGGCCGTCAGCGGCTTGCCGGCCAGCCCCGCCGGGACCGGGAACTTGTCCGCCTCGTAGGCCGCCTTCCGAGCCGCCGGGTCAGCCTTTAGCCACGCCAGGACAACCGCCTGCTCGCCCTTGCGGGCCTCGACTTGGTCGTCCGCGAAGGTGTCGTCCTTGTTGAAAAAGGCCCGAACCATCCCGCCGTCCTTCTTCCCGTTGAACGGCCCCTTCGGCTTGTACTCGCCGGTCAACAGCCGCTCCAGCCGGCTCGGGCTGGCAGGCGGCGGGACCGCCCCGTTCACTTTCTCCACGGCCCTCGGCTTGGCCGCCTCGTCCTTCTTCTTGGCGTCGGCCGCGGCCCGCTCGGCCTTGGCCGTCCGCTCGCCCTCCAGGTGCGGGCCGACCACCGTGACGTAAGCCAACAGCCCGAGTCCGCCGGCCGTCAGGAACAGGACGCCGAGCACCGCCCTGCCCCGCGGCCCGTACATGTTGAACAGCGTGCCGACGATCTGGGCCCCGAGCCCGAGCCCGACCGCCCCGCCGGTGAACAGGATGCACCAGGCGAAGGCCGGGCCGGCCGGCTCCGGCAGCCGGGCCAGCCACCAGCACCCCACGTCGGCGAACTGGGCGACCAGTACGCCCGGCCCGACCAGGCAGCGGACGACCCGGGGGTAGCTGGTGAACGCGAACGCCAAGCCGGTCAGGGCGTACAGCATGGCGAAGCTGAGCAGGTGGGCGTGGGTCGACTGGGTCAGCTTCTCCAGGCTGATCTTGCGGCCGGAGTCGACCCACCCGCCGCCCGGCGGGACGACCGCCGCCGAGCCCATGTACTTGGCCCACTCCTCGTAGGTGGTCAGCGGGATGTCGCTCTTCTCCCCGTTCGGCCCGTGGCAGCGGACGCACCGGTCCTGGAGGAGCTGCTTGATCTTCACCGACCCCGGCCGGGGCTTATCCGTATACGCCTCGCTGATCGGCCTCGCGGCCTGGCCGGGCGGGAGGAGGAAGTCGTCGGCCTCGTAGGCCCTCCGCCGGGTCTCGTCGGCGGCGTTGTCCCAGGCGATCACCGCCCGCCGCTCGCCGTCCCGCTCGTTGAACAGGTCGATCCTGCGGGCCGGGTTCTGGGCCTGCGTCTTGTAGTCGGCCCCGTCGTTGGCGAAGAACGCCGGGGCCATGTTGTTGGTGTTGAACGGTCCGCCCGCCGGGCCTTCGACGATCCGCTCCAGCCGGCTCTTCATCTGCGGGTCGCCGTCCGTCTTCCACACCTTCCCGGCGAACACCGCCACCACGTCGTTCGGGGTCGGCAGGTGGGTCCCGTCCTTCTCCCCGTGCTGCATGTGGAGTTGGACCATCGCCGACGTGTACCCGACCCCGACGCACAGCAGGAACGTCGAGACGACCAGCTTGGCCGGGAGCGGCAACTGCCGGAGGGTGAACCGGGCGGCCGGGCTATCCATGACGGGACTCCTTACGGAGCGACGGGCGGGGTCAGGCAGCGGGCAGAATACGGGGGCCGCAGAGGACGCAGACTTCGACGCAGATAAAATCCAGATCAATCCAAGATTGATTTCGATCCGGCTTTATCTGCGGGCTCTGATCTGCGTCATCAGCGGCCCTCTTCGTCTTCAAACACCAACCAAAGCGGCCTCGACGACGGCCAAGACCTCGTCCCGGACGGCCGGCAGCTCGCCCTGCACCCGGGCCCCGCTGGCCAGCTTGTGCCCGCCGCCGCCGAACCGCTCGGCCACCTTCGACACGTCCAGCTCCCGGCTCCGGAAGCTGATCTTCGTCCCCCCGCCGGGCTGCTCGATGAACAAGAGGGCCACCTCGACCCCCTCGACCGCCCGCGGGTAGTTGATCAGGTCCTCGGTGTCCCCGGGCACCGACCCGGTCGCGGCGTAGTCGGTCAGCAGGATTTCCGTGTACGCCACCCGCCCGCCGGGCCGGACCGCCAGCCGCTGCAGGGCCACCCCGGTCAGCTTCAGCCGGGGTAAGGGGGCCGCCTCGTACAGCACCTCGTACAGCCGGGTGGGGTTCGCCCCGGCCGCCATCAGCTCCCCGGCCAGGGCGAACGTGGCCGGGCTGGTGTTCGGGTGGCGGAACCAGCCCGTATCCGTCGCCAGCGCCATGAACAGGTGGTCGGCCGCCGCCCGGCTGACCGGCACCCCCAGGGCCCGGATGACCTCATACGCCAGCCGGCCGGTCGCCTCGGCGGTCGTGTCCACCAGTTGCAGCCCGCCGAGGTCGTCCTGGGTCCGGTGGTGGTCGACCACGGCCCGGGGCTTGGTCGGGTGGGCCTTCAGGTAGTCGCCGAAGTCGCCCAGTTGGTTCCAGGTTCCGGTGTCGAGTACCAGCACGCAGTCGCAATCCGCGAACCGGTCCCCGGGCAGCCGGAAGTCCTCGATCAGCTTCCGCCCGGGGTCGAGGAAGTCGTACCGCGGCGGGAGCTTGCTGGCGATCGCCACCCGCGGCCGCTTGCCCATCGCGGTCAGGGCGTCGTAGAGGGCGAGCTGCGACCCGAGGCCGTCGGCGTCCGGCCGGATGTGGGTCATCAGCAGCGGGCGGTCGTGGCGGCGGAGGAACTCGACCAGCGGGGCCCAGTCGACCGGCATGGCGGCGGGGTGTCCTTCTCAGGCGGGTTCCCCCATTCTAGCCGGCCGCCGCCCGGGGGGAACCGGGAATGTCCCGGTGGCTCTCATTGGTTCCGGTCGGGTTGCCCACCCCACCCCCGAACCAACCCGACTCGACCGGAAGAAACAATATTGGAGTGACCGCCTCGGATTCCCGCCGGCCGGAACCAGCTTCCCAGTAACAGCAATCGCAGCTCGGACCCGTGAACCCGCCCCTCCGGGAGCGGTCGATACGACAGCGGACGAACTGCCGAGAGACCGGGTTGACTCGGGCGGTCGGCCGGATATTATTTAGCGGACGGACCCGTCCGTTAACTATTTATGTGGGGTCGATGAGCAACACGGCGCGGAAACCCGGTCGGCCGAAGGACCCGGGGCTCGAAGCCCGGCGGCGGGCCCAAATCCTCGATACCGCCGCCAAGGTGTTCGCCGGGTTCGGGTTCGCCGGCACCCAGGTCCAGGTCATCGCCGACCGGCTCGGGGTCGGCAACGGCACCGTCTACCGCTACTTCCCGACCAAAGAAGCCCTCTTCCTGGCGGCCGTCGAGCACGGGCTGGCCGAGCTGACGGCCGAGATGGACGCCGTCGTCGACGACCCGGTGGCCGACCCGGTCGAGCAGGTCCGGCGGGCGGTCCGGGCGTACCTCGAATTCTTCCGCCGCCGGCCGGAGATGGCCGAGCTGTTCATCCAGGAGCGGGCCGCCTTCCCGCACCACCACCGGCCGCTCTACTTCGCCCAACAGGACGGCGACGAGCACGCCTGCAAGCACACCGCCTTCTGGAACCGGCTGGTCGCCACCGGGCAGGTCCGGCCGATGCCGGTCGACCGGTTCTTCGCCGTCGTCGGCGACCTCCTGTACGGGACCATCCTGACCAACCTGTTGACCGGCCGCCCGGCCGACCCGGACGCCCAGGCCGAGGACGTGCTGGACGTGGTGATGAACGGCATGCTCTCCGACGCCGAGCGGGACCGGCGGCGGGCGGGAGGTGAGTCATGACGAGCCGGATCGGGTGCCAGGGTGGGTGCCAGGGGCTCGCGCCCCTGGCTACAGGCGGTCGCCCCTCCGGGGCTCCGGGTCTTTCGAGCCGCGTTCTCCCCTTCCTCGCTCCCACGCTCCGCGTGGGAGCAGACTCCCCGACGCTCCGCGTCGTCGGCAGGGACGCGGAGCGTCCGCCGGGCATTCCCACGCGGAGCGTGGGAACGAGGAGTCGGAGTCTCTTCCTCCTCATCCTGCTCCTCCTCGCCGGCTGCGCCCCGCCGCCGGCCGACACCGGGGCCGGCGACCAGGGCCCGATCCCGGTCACGGTCCAGGACATCCGCCCGATCACCCTGGCCCGGGCGGTCCCGGTGGTCGGCACCCTCGACCCGTACAAGGACGTGACCCTGGCCCCGAAGGTGGACGGCCGGGTCCTCCGCGTCCTCCGGGACGCCGGCGACGCCGTCTTCCCCGGGGACGTGCTGGTCGAGCTGGACAGCCGGGATTACGTCCTGGAGGTCGAGTCCGCCCGGCGGGCCCTGGAGGCGGAACTCGCCCGGCTCGAACTCACGGAGCTGCCCGACCCGGCCGCCGACCCGGACGGGCTGATCGACAAGGTCCCGGCCGTGATGAAGGCCCACGCCGGGCTGGAGGAGGCCAGCCGCAAGCTCGATCAGCAGAAGCGGCTGCTCGACCGGGGGGTCGGGGTGCGGGAGGACTACGCCGTGGTGGCGGCCGAGCGGAAGGTGGCCGAGGCCACCGTCCGGCACACCCGCACCGAGGTCCGGGCCGGGCTGGTCAACGCCCGCCGGCTCAAGGTCGCCCTGGATCAGGCCAACCAGCGCCTGGCCGACGCCACCGTCCGGGCCCCGGTCCCGGACGAGTGGGGGGCGTGGGCGGCGGCCCTCGGCCCGGCCGCCTGCCCGGTCCGGTACACGGTCGCCCAGCGGTTCGTCTGGGAGGGGGAGATGGTCCGGGCGATGCCGGAGAAGAACGTCTTCCGGCTGGTCCTCGACCACACCCTGAAGCTCCGGGCCCAGGTGCCGGAGCGGTACGCCCGGGAGGTCCGGGTCGGCCAGCCGGCGGCCGTCCGGGTGGACGCGGCCGACCGCCCGTTCCCCGGGGTGGTGGCCCGGGTGGCCCCGACGGTCGACGCCCAGACCCGGACGTTTTTGGTCGAGGTGGAGGTGCCGAACAACGACCCGGCGGCCCGGCTCAAGCCGGGGACGTTCGCCCGGGCCGAGGTGACGACCCGGTCGGACGCCGGGGTGCGGACGGTCCCGCCCGGAGCGCTGGTGACGTTCGCCGGGGTGACGAAGGTGTTCGTGGCCGACGGGGACCGGGCGAAGGCGGTCGAGGTGAAGGTCGGCCAGCGGGACAAGGAGTGGGTCGAGGTGATCGGGCCGCTCCCCCCGAACGCGAAGGTCATCACCTCGGGGTTGACGCAGTTGGTCGATGGTTCGGCGATCCGGACCCGATGAGTCCTCAAGTCGTCAGGTCTTCAAGTCTTCATGTCGAAGACAGGAGGCGTCATGGCGCGGGTGCAGCGGTTCGAGGACCTGGAGTCGTGGAAGAAGGCCCGGGTCCTGACCAACAAGGTCTACGAGGCGTCGAACGCCGGGGCGTTCGCCCGGGACTTCGGCCTTCGGGATCAGGTGCGGAAGGCGTGCATCTCGGTGATGTCGTGCATCGCCGAGGGGTTCGAGCGGGAGTCCGGCGACCGCGACTTCCGACACTTCCTGTCGATGGCCAAGGGGTCGGTGGGCGAGGTCCGCAGCCAGCTCGTTACCGCCCACGACAACAAACACCTGACCGACGAGCAGTTCGCCGAACTCTCCGCCCTCGCGCTCGACGTGTCGAAGTTGCTGAGCGGCTTCATCGCCTACCTCGACCGGTGCATGAAAGCGTAACCCCGGCGGCGTTACCATCCCCGGGTCTTCCGACTTGAAGACCTGACGACATGAAGACTCGAAGACTTATGCTCTGGAACTTCTGCATCCGCCGGCCGGTGTTCACCGCCATGCTCGTCCTCGGGCCGGTGGTGCTCGGCTTGGCGTCCTACGGCCGGCTCGGGGTCGAGCTGTTCCCGAACGTCGACGTGCCCGTCGTGGTGGTGACGACGACCCTCAAGGGGGCCTCCGTCGAGGAGATGGAGTCGTCGGTCACCAAGCCGGTCGAGGAGGCGGTCAACACCGTCTCGGGCATCGACGAACTCCGGAGCACGACCAAAGAGGGCGTCTCGACGGTCGTGATCGGCTTCAAGCTCGAAAAGAACGGCGACATCGCCGCCCAGGACGTGCGGGACAAGGTCTCGTCGCTCCTGCCCAGCCTGCCGTTCGGGACCGACCCCCCGAAGGTCGAGAAGTTCAACCTGGACGCCGCCCCGGTCGTGACCGTGGCCGTGTCCGGCCGGCGGTCGGTCCGGGAGGTCACCGAGATCGCCCGCAAGCTCATCAAGGAAGACCTGGAAGGCGTCACCGGGGTCGGGGCGGTGGTCCTGGTCGGCGGGCAGACCCGGGCCGTCAACGTCACCCTCCACCCGGACCGGCTGCGGGCCCGGGGGCTGTCGGCCGAGGACGTGCGGCTGGCCCTCGTCGCCCAGAACCTGGAGCTGCCCGGCGGGAAGGTGGACCAGGGCGGGCGGGAGGAGAACGCCCGGGTGATGGGCCGGGTCGACAAGGTCGAGGACTTCCTGGACGTGATCGTCGCCGTCCGCGACCGGACCGACGGGCAGCCCGGGAAGACGGTCATCCGGGTCCGGGACGTGGCCGACGTGGCCGACGGCTGGGAAGAGGAACGCGGGCTGTCGCGGCTGGACGGGGACGCGGCCGTCAGCCTGGTGATCCAGAAGCAGTCGGGCGGGAACACGGTGGCGGTGGCCGACGCGGTCAAGGCCCGGCTGGAGGCGATCAAGCCGACCCTCCCGCCCGACATCAAGCTGCAGGTCATCCGCGACCAGTCGAAGTTCATCAAGGGGTCGATCGAGGAGGTGAAGTTCCACCTGCTCCTGGCCGCGTTGCTCGTGAGCGGGGTGATCTTCCTGTTCATCCGGGACTGGCGGACCACGCTGATCGCGGCCCTGGCCGTGCCGACCAGCATCGTCGGCACCTTCGCGTTCATGGACCTGATGGGGTTCAGCCTGAACAACATGACGCTGCTCGGGCTGATCCTGGCCGTCGGGATCGTGATCGACGACGCGGTGGTGGTGCTGGAGAACATCTTCCGGCACATGGAGGAGTACGGGTCGGGCCCGTGGCAGGCGGCCGGGGAGGCGACGAAGGAGATCGCCCCGGCGGTGGTGGCCACGACGCTGTCGCTGGCCGTCATCTTCGCCCCGATCGCGTTCATGTCGGGGCAGGTCGGGCGGTTCTTCAACAGCTTCGGGTTCGTCGTCGGGTTCGCCATCCTCCTGAGCATGGCGGTCAGCTTCACCCTGACGCCGATGCTGTGCGCGCGGTTCCTCAAGTCCCCCCGCCCCCACGAGCCGCCTGGGAACGAGGAGAAGAAGCTGGCGAGCGGGGGGCGTCAGCCCCCCGAGTCCGACGACGCTCGGGGGGCTGACGCCCCCCGCTCGCCAGGTGGTTGGTTGGCCCGCCGGTACGTCGGGCTCCTGGGGTGGTCGCTGCGGCACCGGTGGGCGGTCGTCCTGCTCACCGTGCTGACCTTCGCCAGCACGCCGGTCCTGTTCACCCTGGTCGGCACCGACTTCGTCCCGAAGGACGACCAGAGCGAGTTCGAGGTGGCCCTCACCTTGCCGGAGGGGTACACCCTGGCCCGGGCCAGCGACACCTGCCGGGAACTCGAGGGCCGGCTGAAGGACCTGCCCGGGGTGACGAACGTGTTCACCACCATCGGCCCGACCGACGGCAAGGCCCCGAAGGGCCAGGGCGATGTCACCGCCGTCACCATCTACTGCAAGATGACCGACCTGACGACCCGCTCGTTCGGCCAGAAGGACGCGATGGCCGCCGCTCGGCGGGTGATGGCCGACTACCCGGACCTGCGGAGCGCGGTGCAGGAGGTCAAGCTGTTCTCGTCCAGCGCGTTCAAGAACGCCCAGGTCGACGTCAGCCTCCGCGGCCCGGACATGGACAAGCTGAACGCCGCGGCGGCCGAACTCGTCCGCCAGATGAAGGCCGACGGCCGGTTCACCGACGTGGACACGAACGCCGCCAGCCGGAGCCCCGAACTCCGCGTCCGCATCAACCGGGACGCGGCCGCCGACCTCGGGCTGAGCCCGCGGGGGATCGCCACCGCCCTCGGGCTGTTGGTGGGCGGCGAGCCGGTGTCGAAGTTCAAGGAGGGGGCCGACCAGTACGACGTGTGGCTGCGGGCCGACCTCGGCAGCCGGGACCGGCCGGAGGCGGTGTTCAACCTGACGGTGCCGGCCGCGAACGGCCGGCCGGTCGAGCTGCGGGCGGTGGCCGACCCGGTCAGCGAGCGGGGCCCGGCGGCGGTCGAGCGGTACGCCCGGCAGCGGCAAGTCACCGTGCAGGCGAACCTGGCCCCCGGGGTGGCCCTGGGGAAGGTACTGCCGGAACTGGAGGAGAAGGTGAAGGCCCTCGGGCTGCCGCCGGAGTACCGGTCCGAGTTCCTGGGCGAGGCCAAGCTGATGCAGGACTCGAACTCGAACTTCGCCCTGGCGTTCCTCCTGGCCTTCGTCTTCATGTACATGATCCTGGCGGCCCAGTTCGAGTCGCTGGTCCACCCGGTCACGATCCTACTGGCCGTCCCGCTGACGCTGCCGTTCGCCCTGGTGTCGCTGTTGCTGTTGCGGACGCCGCTCGACGTGTACGCCATGATCGGGCTGTTCATGCTCTTCGGGATCGTCAAGAAGAACGGCATCCTCCAGGTCGACTACACGAACGTCCTGCGGGCGAAGGGGCTGCCGGTCCGGGAGGCGATCCTGGGGGCCAACGCGGCCCGGCTCCGGCCGATCCTGATGACCACCATCATGCTGGTGGCGGCGATGATCCCGATCGCCACCGGCCGGGGGCCCGGGGCCAGCGCCCGGGCGAGCATGGCCAAGGTGATCCTCGGCGGCCAGATGCTCTCGCTGTTGCTGTCGCTGCTGGTCACCCCGGTGGCGTACTCGCTGTGGGAGAGCCTGTCGGACCGCACGAAGCGGGCGGCCGGGCGGCTGCGGCGGAAGCCCCGGCCGCCCTCGCCGCCGCCGGAGTCCGAACCCGTGCCCGAACTGGCGACGGACGCGGCCGAGACCGTCTACGAGCAACCGGCCCTCCGCCGGGACCCGGCGGCCGCCGGGTCGTGACGGGATTCGGCCGTCGGGCGAACCCGGGTCCGAATTTGCCGGGCGGGCCGATTTTTCTTGCGGGCCGCCCGATCGGTCGGCTATTCTAACGGGTGACTCGCCCCGGCCCCCGGCCGGCGGACCCCCACACGTCCCGTGTAGTAGGACTCCTCATGAAGGCGTTCTGGCGCCCCCGCGTCCGGACCACCCGCACCCCCCGCCCCCGGATCGGGGTCGAGCGGCTCGAATGCCGGGCCGTCCCGGCGGCCGCGGTCGCGGCCTACGACCCGGCGACCGTCCTGGTCGCCTACCGGACGCCCGGCGGGACCGCCCCCCGGGCCGAGGCCGTGCCGCCCGGGCAGACGGTCGAACAGACGGTCGCCGGGTGGCTGACCACCCCGGGGGTGGCGTACGCCCAGCCGAACTACCTGCGGGCGACGGCGGCGGTCCCGAACGACACCCGGTTCGGCCTGCAGTACGCCCAGCACAACACCGGGCAGACGGTCAACGGGGCGGTCGGGGTGGCCGACGCCGACACCGACGCGGCCGAGGCCTGGGACCAGTGGGCCGGGAGCCCGAAGGCGGTGGTGGCGGTGATCGACACCGGGGTCGACTACACCCACCGGGACCTGTACCAGAACGTCTGGATCAACCAGGGGGAGATCCCGGCCGCCGTCAAGGCCGCCCTGACCGACGTGGACCGGGACGGGGTGATCACCTTCTGGGACCTGAACGCGGTCGTCGACGGGGTGAAGGTGAACGTCGGGCCGGGGAAGGTCGAGGACCTGAACGGGAACGGGTACATCGACGGCCGGGACCTGATCGGGGCGGTCGGCGCCCTGGCCGGGTGGGAGGACGGGCAGGACAACGACGGGAACGGGTACGCCGACGACCTGGTCGGGTGGAACTTCGCGGCCGGGACCAACGACCCGATCGACACCACCGCCGACCGGGGCGGGCACGGGACCCACGTGGCCGGGACGATCGCGGCCGTCGGGAACAACGGGACGGACGTGGCCGGGGCGGTCTGGAAGGCCCGGGTGATGGCCCTGAAGTTCATCGTGAACAACAACGGGACGGACGCCGACGGGGCCGCCGCCCTGCGGTACGCGGCCGACAACGGGGCGTTCGCGTCGAACAACTCGTGGGGCGGGGGGGGCGAGTCGCCGGCCCTCCAGGACGCCATCACCTACGCCCAGGACAAGGGGATGGTGACGGTGGTGGCGGCCGGGAACAGCGGGGCGAACAACGACACCGGGAACTTCTACCCGGCCCGGTACTCCCTCCCGTCGTTCAACCTGCCGTCGGTGGTCACGGTCGCGGCCACCGACAACCGGGACGGGCTGGCGTCGTTCTCGAACTTCGGCCGCACGTCGGTCGAGCTGGCCGCCCCCGGGGTGTCGGTCATCAGCACCTACCCCGGCAACGCGGTGGCGTACATGAGCGGGACCTCGATGGCCACCCCCCAGGTGACCGGGGTGTTCGCCCTGGTCAAGTCGTACTACTCGTCGATCACCGCGGCCGACGCCATCGGCAAGGTCCTGGCCGGGGTCGACCCGATCACCTCGGTGGCCACCAAGACGGTCACCGGCGGCCGGCTGAACGCCTACAACGCGGTCGTCGACCGGGCCGGGGCGGCCGTCACCGCCCTGGCCCCGAACGCCGCCGGGACAGCCGCGGTGTCGGCCGTCCGGGTGACCTTCTCCGAGCCGATCAACCCGGCCTCGTTCGACGCCGCCGACGTGGCCCTGACCGCCCCCAACGGGGCGGCGGTGACGGCGTCCGGGGTGGCCGCCGTGCCGGGGACCGAGAACACCCAGTTCGACATCACCTTCCCGGCCCAGTCGGCCGCCGGGAAGTACGCCGTGGCGGTCGGCCCGGACGTCCGGGACCGGGCCGGCAACCCGATGGACCAGAACGCGAACGGGGCGAACGGGGAGGCCCCGGCCGACCAGTACGCCGGGTCGTTCACGATCGACGCCCCGGCCACGCCGGCCTTCGGGTTCGTCGGGTCGGACGCCGTGACCCAGGGGAACTGGGTGGGCAAGTACGGGGCGGCCGGGTACTCCCTGGCGGTCGGCCCGTCCAGCCTGCCGGCCGGGGTGACGGTCACCCCCGGCCCGAAGAACGACTACCTCTTCTCCCGCACCTCGACCGACCCCCGGGCCCTCCAGGTCCCCGGGGCGGCCGGCCGGCTGGCCGCCATCTGGTGGAGCTACGGGACCCTGAGCGTGGCCGTCGCCCCCCCGGCCGGGGAGGCCCGGCGGCTGAGCGTCTACCTGGCCGACTACGGGCGGAACGGCCGGGCCGAGCGGGTCGACGTGTTCGACACCGCGACCGGCAAGCTGCTCGACAGCCGGACGGTGGCCTCGTACGTCGACGGGGTCTACCTGACCTGGACGGTGACCGGCAAGGTGACCCTGAAGTTCACCAAGACGGCCGGCCCGAGCCCGACGGCCAGCGGGTTCTTCCTCGACTGACCGGCGGCCGGCGGCACCCGACCCGCGGCCCGGCCGCGGGTCCTTTTTTTACCCTGTTCCGGCCATTGACAGCTACCTGGCATGACCATATAGTAGGGGCATGGAGGAGGACTTCCTGGCCAACTGGACGACCCAGGCCCGCAAGGGGCTGTTGGAGCTGTGCGTGCTGGCCGCCCTGCGGGGGGGGCGGCGGTACGGGTACGACATCGTCAAGCGGCTGTCCGGGGTCGGCGGGCTGGTGATCGGGGAGGGGACGATCTACCCGATCCTCAGCCGGTTCAAGAAGGACGGGCTGGTCGACGCGGCCCTGGCCGAGTCGCCGGACGGGCCGGCCCGGAAGTACTACCAGCTCACCCCCCGGGGGCGGGGGCTGCTGGGGAAGATGCTGGCCTCGTGGGCCGAGGTCCGGGCCGGGGTCGATCACATCACCGCGACGGGGGACGAGTCATGACCGCGAGTCCGGCCGGGATCGAGCTGAGTGCCGCGGCCGAGGTCCGGCTGGCGGCGTACCTGGACCAGGTCCGGGCGGTCCTGGCCGGGGTGCCGGACGTGGCCCCGGACGAGATCGCCGCCGACATCCGGGAGCACGTCGAGCACGAGCTGGCCGGGGCCCCGCGGCCGGCCGGGCTGTCCGACCTGGAGGCGGTCCTGGCCCGGCTCGGGCCGCCGGCCGGGTGGCTGCCGTCGTCCCGGGGGGCGGCCCCGGCCCGGCCGGCGTTCGCCGGCGTCCGGCCGTTCCTCCGGGACCGGTGGCGGGCCGCTAAGGAGGCCCTGTGGCGGGGGCCGGAGGACTGGCGGCTGGCCTACCTGGCGTTCGGGGTGTTCGCCGTCGGGGTGCTGACCGGCCCGTTCCTCGGGCTGTTCCTGCCGGTCAGCTACGTCCTGGCCCGGGCCGGGATCGCGGCCGCCCGGGAACAGGGGATCGAGCTGGGGATGGCCCGGAAGTGGCTGCTGTACCCGCCGGTCGCCCTGGTCAGTACGGCGCTCCTACTGGCCGTCGTCGCCGTCCCGGTCGGGGCGACGGCGGCGGTTGTGGCGGCTGCGCAGGACGCCGACCACCACCAGCGGTGGGAACTGGCCGGCCGGCCGATGTCCCCGAGGTACCGCACCTCGTACCCGTCGGCGGGTATGTGGGGCCGGGGCGAGCTGCGGGCCGAGCACCCGGACGTGACGACCGCCCTCGACCGGGTGCTGGGCGTGTTCCCGGGGAACCCCGACGTGCGGGAGGTGCTGGCCGGGGCGTTCGTCGGGGCCGGGGTGTTCGCCCTGTGGGGGACGATCGTGGGGCTGTTGGGCGGGGCGTTCCCGGGGGCGGTGCGGGCGGTGTTCGTGCCGTACTTCGGCCGCTTCGAGGGGGCGTGGGCCCGGCGGGTCGGGGTGGCGTGCCTGCTCGGGGCCGGCATCTGGTGCGGGTTCGCGTACCGCATCCTGACCGACGCCGGGGTGGTGTGAGCGGGCGGCCGCGTGGTAGAGTCGGGCCCCGCACTCCCCCGGAGGCCGCATGCCGATTCCCGTCGCCTGCCCGGGCTGCTCGGCCCGGCTGAACGCCCCCGATGTCGCCGCCGGCAAGCGGGTCAAGTGCCCGAAGTGCCAGACCCTCATCCCGGTCCCAGCCGCTTCCGACGAGGAGGTGGACGAGCCGACGGCCCGGCCGTCGGCCCGCCGGCCGCGTGACGAAGGGGACGACGACCGCCCCCGCCGGCGGCCCCGGGACGACGAGGACGACGCCGACGACCGGCCCCGGCCGAAGCGGCGGAGGGCGGCCGCCGGGTCCGGCGGGGTGCCGGTGTGGGCGTGGGCGGTCGGCGGGGTCGGGCTGCTCGCCGCCGCCGGGGTGGTGCTGTGGCTCACGGTCGGCGGCAAGGGGGGCGAGGTCCGGCCGCTCGACGCCACCGCCCCCAAGCCGGGCGACGGGGCGGTCGGGGTCGACCGCGCCGAGCGGAAGGAACTCAAGCCCGGGGAGAAGGTGGAGGGCGGCCGGTCGGTCGGCCTGCCGACCGTCGAGCCCGGCCCGGACGGGTGGGCGAAGGTCGACGACCCGGTCCACGGGGTCCGGGTCGAGCTGCCCGGCCGGGCGTTCTCGGTCGCCATGGCCGCGAACGACCGGAAGGCGGCCGCCGACCGCGGGTACAACCAGGCCGAGTGGTCGGCCATGATGGACCGGGCCGAGGGGAAGGCCGAGGTGCTGATGTACCGGCGGACCACCCCCGACCCGTACCCCTCCGACCCGGCCGGGCTGTGGGACGCCTTCGACAAGACCCAGTTGCGGTCGACCCGGCTGGACACGACCCCGCCGACCACCGCCCCGGCGACGGTCGACGGCCGGCCGGCGGCCGAGGTCCGTTACCGAGGTGTCACGTTCAAGGAGCGGTCGGCCCGGGCCGGGCTCGGGGCGGCGGACGAGCCGGACGACCCGACCGACGTGCCCGACTCCACCGTCATCCGGGTCGTGGCCGACCGCCGGTGGCTGTACGCGGTCCGGCTGACGTTCCACGCCCGGAAGCCGGACGAGGCGGTCATGAAGCGGGTGTTCGAGTCGGTCAAGCTGAGCCCGCCGGACGGGGGGTGAACGGGGGGGTGGCCCCGGCGAGCGGGGGGCGTGAGCCCCCTGATACCCGGAAGCAGCGGGGGGCTCACGCCCCCCGCTCGCCTAAACCATCACTTCTTCTTCCGCTCCAGGGCGATGTACGCCACCCCGTCGCCGGGCTTGACCGCCGCCGGCCGGTTCGCCCCGGGCGCCTTCGGGTCGGCGAAGGCGATCAGCAGCTTGTCGCCGGTCCGGAAGTAGACGCCCTCGATGGCTCTGCCGATCTCCGGCTTGGGGCCGTCGGTCGCGGTCATGGTGATGTGGGCCGGGGCCTCGGCCGGGGCGACGGCGAGTCGGGCCTTCCCGGGCGGCCGGCCGTCCCCGTCGTCCATCGTCACCTCCCCCTTGTCCGTGATCGTCCACCGCATCTTGTCCGGGGCGTCCGCCGGGGTCGCTACCCCGTCCGGCGGTAGGGCCGTGACCTTCCACTCCCCGGCCAGGGCGGCCAGCTCGTCCTTCTCGCCCTTCACCCGCTCCAGCACGACCAGCGACACCCTTTCGCCGGGCTCGAACTTTTTCGGCCGGTCCTCCTCGGGGGCCCCGAACGACCCGTGGCAGAAGGTCAGGGTGTCGCCGTCCTGCTTGTAGATGCCCCGGGCGGTCTTCCCCTTCACCGCCTCCGGCCCGGTCAGGGCGGTCAGGTCGAAGTGTTTCGGGTCTTCCCCGGGGGCCACCCGCACCCGCACCCGCTCGGTCCGGTCCCGGCCGGCCTCCCGCTGCTCCATCTCGTCGCCCTTGAGCGTCAGCCGGGTGCCGGCGAAGTCGGCCGGCGGGGCCTCCTTCCCGCCCGCCTCCAGCTTCTTGATCCGCCACTCCCCCTCCAGAGCCTTCAGCGCCTTCTCGACGGCCGCCTTGTCGGCGTCGGCCGCGGCCGGCTTGTCGGCCTTCACCCGCTCCAACACGACCAGGGACAGCCCGGCCCCGCCTTTGAACTCCTTCGGCCGTTCCTGCCCGGGGGCCCCGAGCGCCCCGTGGCAGAAGGTCAGGGTGTCGCCGTCCCGCTTGTAGATGCCTTCGGCGGTCTTCCCCCTCACCGCCTCCGGCCCGGTCAGGGCGGTCAGGTCGAAGTGCTTCGGGTTCTCGCCGGGTGCCACCCGCACCCGGACCCGCTCGACCCGGTCGCCCCCGGCCTCCCGCTGCTCCATCTCGTCGCCCTTGATCGTCAGCCGGGTGGCGGCGAGGTCGTCGGCCGGGACTTCCTTCCCGTCGGCGGTCAGCGACTTGATCCGCCACTCCCCTTCGAGGGCCTTCAGCTCCTCCTCGGCGGCCTTCTTGCCGGCGTCCTCGGCCCGGACGCCCTTCCACCACCGGTACAGGTGGTCGTGGAGGGCGTGCAGGTGGGCGAACGCTCCCGACCGGCTTCCGCCGGAGGAAGCCCGGCCGTCCGGGCCGGTGCCGCCGGCGCCCGACCCGCCCGGGCCGTGGGCGGCGAACACCCCGACGGTCAGGACGACCGCGGCGGCCGACCCGGCGGCCATCAGCTTGAGTGACGAAAGGCGCATGGCGGACACCACCCCGTTCGTGAGCGTGAGCACCCCGGGCGGGACCCGCCCCGCCGGGCCGAGTACGGTCGTGAGCGTGGTCCGGATGAGGCCGGCGTCGACCCGGGCGGCCGACAGCCCCACCGCCGACAGGGCGACCCCCCGGCGGGTGAGCCGGTCCCGGAGCCGGTCCTTGGCCCGGGCGAGCCGGCTGGCGACGGTCCCGATCGGCCACCCGAGCCGGGCGGCGGCCTCGGCGTGGCTGTGTCCCTCGTAGAAGCACAGGACGACGGGGTCGCGGTACTTGGCCGCGAGCCGGTCGACCTCGTCCTGGACGACGGCCGCGGTCTCGTCCCGCTCGGCCGTGAGCGTCGGGGGGGCCGGGCGGCCGGGGTGCCGTGTCCCCCGCGGGCCGGCGGCCC